>JBEDKR010000192.1:0-4723 GCA_041172005.1 Pseudomonadota bacterium | reverse complement strand
CGGCCACTCAATAAGGACTCGCTTTGATCACCGAACTCGAATTCAAAAGCTTAGCGCAGCAGGGCTACAACCGCATTCCCTTGATGGCAGAGGCCTTTGCCGACCTCGAAACGCCGCTTTCCCTCTATCTCAAACTGGCGTTTTCCAAAGACGGCGGCAAGTTCAGCTTTTTGCTGGAGTCTGTCGTTGGCGGTGAACGTTTTGGCCGTTACAGCTTCATTGGTCTGCCAGCGCGCACCTTGGTGCGGGCCCGTGGTTTTGGACCGGATGCCGTGACCGAAGTGGTCACCGATGGCCGCGTGGTGGAAACCTCGACGCAGAATCCGCTGGATTTCGTCGAGGCTTATCAAAAGCGTTTCAAAGTGGCCTTGCGCCCCGGACTGCCGCGCTTTTGTGGCGGTTTGGCCGGTTATTTTGGCTACGACACGGTGCGCTACATCGAGAAAAAACTCGAAGCTTCGTGCCCGCCCGACACGCTCGGTTGCCCTGACATCTTGCTGCTGCAATGCGAAGAATTGGCGGTCATCGACAACTTGTCGGGCAAGCTTTATTTGATTGTCTATGCTGACCCGGCTGCCCCCGAGGCTTTTGCCAATGCCAAGAAACGGCTGCGGGGTCTGAAGGATCAGCTGCAGTACTCGGTCAGCGCGCCAGTGGTCAAGCCGTCGCTGGGTTACCCAGCTGAGCGTGAGTTCGCCAAGGCCGATTACATTGCCGCTGTTGAGCGGGCCAAGGAACTCATCGCCGGCGGTGACTTCATGCAAGTTCAGGTCGGCCAGCGCATCAAGAAGCGCTACACCGAGTCGCCGCTGTCGTTGTACCGGGCGCTGCGCTCGCTGAACCCGAGCCCTTACATGTATTACTACCACTTCGGTGATTTCCATGTGGTCGGTGCATCGCCTGAGATTTTGGTGCGGCAAGAGGCCATCGTCGTCAAGGACGCGCAAGCCGGAGGTGCCGAGACAACGGCGCAAAAAATCACCATTCGCCCGCTCGCCGGAACGCGGCCTCGCGCGGCTTCTGCCGAGGCTGACAAAGCCATCGAGCAAGAGCTCATCAACGACCCAAAAGAGCGCGCCGAACACGTCATGTTGATCGACTTGGCGCGCAACGACATTGGCCGTATCGCGGAGATCGGTTCGGTCAAAGTCACCGAGGCTTTTGCGGTCGAGCGTTACAGCCATGTGATGCACATCGTCAGCAACGTTGAAGGCGTTTTGCTCGACGGCATGAGCAACATGGATGTGCTGAAAGCGACTTTTCCGGCCGGCACCTTGACGGGTGCACCGAAGGTTCATGCGATGGAGTTGATTGACCAGTTGGAACCCACCAAGCGCGGCTTGTATGGCGGGGCTTGCGGCTACCTGAGTTACGCCGGCGACATGGATGTGGCGATTGCGATTCGCACAGGCATCATCAAAGACCAGACGCTGTATGTGCAAGCGGCTGCTGGTGTGGTGGCTGACTCAGTGCCCGAGCTGGAATGGAAAGAAACCGAAGCCAAGGCGCGCGCACTGCTGCGCGCCAGTGAACTGGTTGAAGAGGGGCTGGAATGAAACTCTTGATGATCGACAACTACGATAGCTTCACCTACAACATCGTCCAGTACTTTGGCGAGTTGGGGGCCGAGGTGGAAGTGCTGCGCAATGACGAGGTGACGCTGGCCGACATTGAAGCCCGGGCACCCGACCGGCTGGTGATTTCGCCCGGGCCATGCTCGCCGGCGGAGGCGGGGATTTCTGTCGCGGCGATCCAGCACTTCGCTGGCAAGCTGCCTATTTTGGGTGTCTGTTTGGGCCATCAGGCGATCGGTGCAGCGTTTGGCGGCAAAATCATCCGCGCGCAGCAACTCATGCACGGCAAGACCAGCGTCATCACCACGACGCAAGAGGGCGTGTTTGCCAACTTGCCTGAGAAGTTTGTCGTTAACCGCTACCACTCGCTGGCGATCGAACGTGCGACGTGTCCAGACGTGTTGACCGTGACGGCCTGGACTGACGACGGCGAGATCATGGGCGTGCGGCACAAGACGCTGGCCATCCAAGGCGTTCAGTTTCACCCTGAATCCATCCTCACCGAGCATGGCCACGCCATGCTGAAAAACTTTCTGCTGCAGGCCTGAAGTTTGACCGTCGCCTGACCGCCGTTCACCGTATTTCGAAAGCGTCAAGATGTCCCAATCGCAGAAGATAACGCCTCAAGAAGCCTTGCAACGCACGATCGAGCACCGTGAGATTTTTCACGACGAGATGCTGCACATCATGCGGTTGATCATGAACGGCGAGATGTCGCCCGTGATGATGGCCGCGCTTATCACCGGCCTGCGCGTCAAGAAAGAAACCATTGGTGAGATCACCGCTGCCGCGCAGGTTATGCGCGAGTTTTCAACCAAGGTTGAGGTGGCTGACAAGACACATTTGGTCGACATCGTTGGTACCGGCGGCGACGGCTCGCACACCTTCAACATCTCCACCTGCGCCATGTTTGTGGCGGCGGCGGCAGGCGCCAAGGTCAGCAAGCATGGTGGCCGCAGCGTTAGCAGCAAGTCGGGCAGTGCCGACGTGCTGGAGTCTTTGGGTATCAACATCAACTTGCCACCCGAAGCGATTGCACGCTGCATCGCGACCGTGGGCGTTGGTTTCATGTTTGCACCCAACCACCACCCGGCCATGAAAAACGTCGCACCGATTCGCAAAGAACTCGGTGTGCGCACGATTTTCAACATCCTCGGCCCGTTGACGAATCCGGCCAGTGCGCCGAATATCCTGATGGGCGTTTTCCACCCGGACCTCGTCGGCATTCAGGTGCGGGCCTTGCAGCGGCTGGGCGCCGAGCACGCCTTGGTGGTCTACGGCAAAGATGGCATGGACGAGATCAGCTTAGGCGCAGCAACGGTGGTGGGTGAGCTCAAAAACGGCGAGATCACCGAGTACGAAATTCACCCTGAAGATTTTGGTTTGCCGATGGCTGGTAGCCGCGCACTGCGCGTCGAAACACCAGAGCAATCTATGCAAATGCTCATGGGCGTGCTGGACGGCGAAGCGGGTGCCCCCAGCGACATCGTCGTGCTCAACGCGGGTGCGGCTCTTTACGCTGCCAACGTGGCTGAGTCGATGGCCGGCGGCATCGCGCTGGCGCGTCAGGCGATTGCCTCGGGGGCGGCGCGGCGCACGCTGGATGCGCTGGTCAAAGCCACGCACGCGGCATAGGCAGCACGACGCGCATTCACATATGCATCAATAATCGGGCTTGCATTCCGCCTCCCATTTTTTCAGACAACACGACAACATCGGTACCCCAACACATGGCTGACATTCTCGACCAGATCATCGCGGTCAAACGCCAAGAAGTAGCCACGGCGCTGCAACGCAAGCCGCTCGCCGTCATGCGCGAAGATGCAGAGTCGCGCGTCCTCACGCGTGACTTTGTCGGCGCCATGCGCAACAAGATCGCGGCGGGTCAAGCGGCCGTGATTGCGGAGATTAAAAAAGCCAGCCCGTCCAAAGGCGTGTTGCGCGCCGATTTCATTCCTGCTGACATCGCCCAGAGCTATGCCGAGCATGGCGCGGCTTGCTTGTCGGTGCTCACCGATCATCAGTTTTTTCAGGGCAGCACGGACTACCTGAAGCAGGCGCGCGCTTCGTGTGACTTGCCCGTGTTGCGCAAAGATTTCATCATCGACGCTTATCAGGTGTACGAGGCGCGGGCGATGGGTGCCGACTGCATTTTGCTGATTGCCGCCTGCTTGGACGATGCCCAAATGAAGAGTTTTGAGGCGCTGTCGATGTCGCTCGACATGGCGGTGTTGGTGGAGGTGCATGACCGCGCTGAATTGGACCGCGCGCTCAAGCTCAAAACGCCTTTGCTGGGCATCAACAACCGTAACCTGAAAACTTTCGAGGTCTCGCTCGACACCACGCTGGGCATGATCAAGGATGTGCCTGCCGACCGTCTGCTGGTGACTGAATCTGGCATCAGTACAGTGGCAGATGTGCAGCTCCTGCGGCGAGCCGGCGTCAATGCCTACTTGGTCGGCGAAGCCTTTATGCGCGCCGACGATCCCGGTGTTGCGCTGGCGCATTTGTTCACCTGATGAGTCAGCAGGCCAATTTCGCTTTTGACGATGCGGGATTGCAAAACACAATGCCCGAGCGACTGACCGCTTGGAATCCAGCCCTTTGGCCTGTCGACTCCAGTTGGGCGCCTGTTGTTGACGGTTTTCTGACCAGCCCGACTGGCCAGAAGCTCTCCAAATTTGTCGAGCAGCGCTTGGCTGATGGGGCTGTGATTTATCCGGCTCATCCCCTGAGGGCTTTGGAGTTGACGTCGTTGCCCGCGGTCAAGGTTGTGATTTTGGGGCAAGACCCTTACCACGGTCCGAATCAAGCGCATGGCTTGGCGTTTTCTGTCCGTCATGGCGCCCGGGTGCCGCCGAGCTTGCGCAATATATTCAAAGAAATTGACCGGGGCGCTGATCAAGCGGGAGTTGACTCAACATTGGGCTCAAGGATGCGCAGTGGCTCGCTTGAGGCGTGGGCCCAGCAAGGCGTATTGCTGCTCAATACATGCATGACAGTTGAAGAGGGCGCCCCTGGCAGCCATGCCAAACAAGGCTGGGAAGCGCTCACAGACGCGTTGATTCAATCCGTCGCTGATGAGGCAGAGCCGGTCGTGTTCATGTTGTGGGGTGCGCACGCCCAAGCCAAGCGCGATCTGATCAAGG
>JBEDKR010000191.1:0-4724 GCA_041172005.1 Pseudomonadota bacterium | reverse complement strand
ACCGTCGTGCCTGTGCGCGGCAAACTTAAAAACAAGTGACCGACCCGACCGGGGACCAGCCAGCGGGCGCGCCCCCGGCGCCCACAGTGCCAACTCCGCAGGCTGGCAATCCGCTGCACGGGCTAACGTTAGAAGCCATCGTGACGGCGCTGTCCATCCATTACGGTTGGGACGAACTCGGCCAGCGCATCCACATTCGCTGCTTTGTGCTTGACCCGAGCGTTGCGTCCAGCCTTAAGTTTTTGCGCAAGACACCTTGGGCCCGCGAAAAAGTCGAGAGCCTTTACCTCTTCATGCTGCGTGAGCAACGCAGAGCAGCACACGGGCAAAGTCAAGGTCAAACTCTACGGCCGTGATTCCTCCCCTTCAGTTTCACCACCTAGACAACGACCTGTTGGTGGTCGACAAACCAGCCGGTCTGCTGGCGGTTCCCGGTCGCGGTGAAGACAAGCAAGACTGCCTGAGCGCACGCGTTCAACACATTTACCCTGACGCGCTGGTAGTGCATCGGCTGGACATGGCCACCTCGGGTCTGATGTTGATGGCTCGAAACCCCAGCGCACAACGGGTCTTGAGCTTGGCCTTTGCCGAACGCCGCGTGCACAAACGGTATGTGGCGGTAGTCCACGGGCTGATGACATTGCATTTGAATACTGTGGCTGATGCAGACGGTTGGCGCCTGATCGACCTGCCGATTGCGGTTGACTGGCCGAACCGTCCGCTGCGCGTGATCAACCACGACACCGGCAAACCGAGCCAGACCCGCTGGCGTGTTGACAGCCTTGACAAGCATGACGCGCAAGCCCAAACCACCCGACTGCTGCTAGAACCGCTGACTGGCCGATCACACCAGCTGCGCGTCCATTTGCAGGCGCTGGGGCATCCGATCGTGGGGGATGCGCTGTACGCCGACTCTGGCTTAGCGGCGCTGGAAAATCGGCTGCGGCTGCATGCCTCGGCGCTGGTTTTCGATCATCCAGTCAAGGGAAAATCGCTCGCATTCGACTGCGTTGTGCCTTTTTAAAACAGCTAACTGATCACACAGCTCTAAGGCAAAAATGGCACGGACAACAGGCGAAGTCCGATAGACAGCCAGCGTTCCGGAGAATTACCGCTTAAGTTTTGGCTCACACTGCCGCCAAAACGATTACCCAGGGTGGTGTCGATTTGAATGTGATTGCGGACAACCCAATAACGCACGCCAACCTGGTAAAAAGGCTTCCCTTGGTTTTGCCCAAAAGTCTCGGCCACCAGCCAAGTCTTTTCTGTCAATTGGGTTTCAGAACCCAAGCCCCAAGTCATCAGCTGACGGCCCGTTTCCTGTTCACGGAGCCAGCCAATATTGGTGTGGGCTACAAACAAGTCGTCTTTAAACGAAAAACTGGCCGGCACATAAGCGTAGTAATCACGCCGATCGGCCCAATGGTGATGACTCACCGCACCCACGGCCAAGCCGAAACCCCAGTCGTTCGGCGTCAGCGGTCTGAAGAGCGTTTTGGCCTGCACTAGCGTATCAAGCAACGCCGAGGACTGCCCCGTCTCACCCACTCTGGACCCACCCAAAGCCAGCTCCAAATTGCCGTTGACGTTGCACGAAGGAATGGCCCAAAATTCATGGCTGCTTCGATTGTTCCGGACCCAGCTTTCGACTTGGCAGGACTTTTCATCGACCAGCCGTGCGTCATCAGTGATCATCGGCCGGGCCGCATGACTGACAGGTGAAAGCAGAAAAAACAGAGACAAACCCAGAAGGCACAAGCTGGCGAAGCGGCTCAGTGCAAAGCCAAAAAATGGTCGTAGATAAAAGCGCACGGAATACCGTCCAAGTGGGGAAGTTTTGAAGTCTCGAGAGCATACCTGCTGGAGATGTCACGTGAACGAGAACCATCAACGCGCACAAGGCCAAAGCACCGCCTTTATCATGGCCTCATGACCAATCAACACCTCACCATCCTGACCGGCGCATCGCGCGGCATGGGTCTCGCTATGGCCGAACAACTGATGCACCCGGACAGCACCCTGCTGTGCATTTCACGCCATGCCAATCCTTCGTTGGCCACACTGGCCCAAGCCAAGGGTGCAAGCTTGATTCAATGGACGGAAGACTTGGCCCAAGGCGCGGCAGTCAGCCGAAAACTCGAAGCTTGGTTGCTCGAACAAGACGCGGCCAGTTTTGCCAGCGCGACCTTGATCAACAACGCCGGCGTCATCCCGCGCATCACGCCGCTGAGCCAGAGCGATCCAGATGATTTGGCGCAGGCGCTGCGCGTCGGTCTGGAAGCGCCGATGCAATTGAGCGCTGCGTTTTTGCGGGCAACCGAAAGCTGGTCAGGCATTCGCAAGGTGCTGAATGTTTCTTCGGGCTTGGGCCGCCGCGCAATGGCGTCGCAAGCGGCTTACTGCGCGGCCAAGGCCGGCATGGACAATTTCACACGCTGCCTCGCTCTGGATGAAGCACTCAAGCCGAACGGCGCCAAGGTGTGCGCGTTGGCGCCAGGCGTCATCGACACCGATATGCAAGTGCAGTTGCGCAGCGCCGACGATGCGATGTTTCCGGACCGAAAAGGTTTCGCCGGGCTGCACCAAGGCGGCCAACTCAGCTCGCCGTCCGATGCCGCCAAGAACGTACTGGCCGTTTTGGCAAGGGCTGACTTTGGTCAGAATCCCGTGGCCGATGTACGAGACTAGGCCCAGCTCAGTCGCGGACCACCAACACCGGCAAATGAGCGTGCGACAAGACTTGTGACGTGACGCTGCCCAGAATCAGTTTCTCCAAGCCTTTGCGTCCGTGCGAGCCCATCACGATGAGGTCCGCACCGATCTCATGGGCTCTCTCTAAAATTACTTTGTAGGTGGTATGGCCTTCTACCAAGGCTGTGGTGATCTCAATGCCGACTGTCTGAAAAGCGTCTTTGGCGACTTGCAGCGCTTGCTTGCCCTCGGCCGTTGCGGCACTCAGGTATTCGGCGTGGCCATAGGCAAAGTCAGTCCCTGCACCCGTAAAAACATACGGGTCAATGACGTAGATCGCCGTGACTTGGCTTTTAAAAGCCTGCGCCAGACCGATGGCCTTGTCGATCGCCCGCTGGGCGTTGTCGGAGCCATCTGCCGGAATGAGAATGTGTTTGAACATCCTAAGCCTCGATCCTCACACCCTTCCAGAAAGCCACGCGGTCTTTGATGCTGTCGGCTTCGTTTTTGGGTTCTGGGTAATACCAAGCCGCGTCGGTGTTCATTTCGCCGTTGACCAGCAACGAGTAGTAACTCGCCTGCCCTTTCCAAGCGCACATGGTGTGGTGGTTGCTGAAGGTGACATAGTCACGGTTGAGCGAGCTGATGGGGAAATAGTGGTTGCCTTCGAGCGTGACAATGTCGTCACTTTCTGCAATCACGGTGTCATGCCAAATGGCTTTCATGGAGAGTCCTTGGGTCTTGCTTGGAATTTGCGTAAGCTACTAGCTTACACGCCGCCATGCAGATGAGCCGGGCCAAGCTCCAAAGCCAAGCGCTTTTACTTTCACTTCTTCATGCCTGACGTCGCTTCTTCTGATTTTTTCACTGCTCTGGGCTGCTTTGCTCTGCTGGACGACCAGCAAGCCCCAGCAACTGAAGCCGCTTCACGTTTATACACGGGACACGTCGCCACCCTGCAGATCAGCGATGCCGCAGCGCTGAACGACGCCATCGCCCAAATGCAGCAGGCGCTGGCACAGGGACTGCATGCCATCACGCTGCTGAAGTACGAGCTAGGCGCCGAGCTGCACGGCGTGCAAACGCGTGAACCCGTCGGTCATGCGAGCGCGTCAAACCCGCTCAGCCAAATACTGCTGTTCAGCCACTGCGAACACCTGACGGCCGAGCAAGTTTCGCTCTGGCTGCAGACCCGCGAGCAAGAACGCATCAGCGGCCAAGTCGGCCCCGCCGGGATTATCAATTTGCAAGCGAGCGTGGGGCCGCTTGAATTCACCGCCGCCTTAGAGCGCATTCAGGCTTACATACAAGCCGGCGACAGCTACCAGATCAACTACACCTACCGCCTGCGCTTTGACGCTTATGGATCGCCGCTGGATTTGTACCGGCGCTTGCGCGAACGCCAGCCAGTGCCTTACGGCGCACTGATCGGTTTGCCAGACGGCAGCGCCGTGTTGTCGTTGTCACCGGAGCTTTTTGTGCGCCACAGCCAAGGCGAGTTGCAGGCACAGCCCATGAAGGGCACGGCGCGGGCAGACACGCTCAATGGTCAGAACGACGCCGCGCTGTCAGCCGCGCTGTCCAGCGACCCCAAGAACCGCGCTGAGAACGTCATGATCGTCGACTTGCTGCGCAACGACTTTGGCCGCGTCGCCCAAGCCGGCAGCGTGCGCGTGCCCAAACTCTTTGAGGTCGAGCGCTTTGGCGACGTGCTGCAAATGACCTCGACCGTTTGTGCCCGCTTGCGCACGGACGTCGGGCTGGGCGAGTTGCTGCGGGCCGTGCTGCCTTGCGGCTCGATCGTCGGTACGCCCAAGCGCCGCAGTCTGCAGATCATTCGCGAGCTGGAGGCCGATGCACGCGGCCTGTACACCGGCGCCATCGGCTGGTTTGAGCCGACTGCTGCCAACACCACCGCCGGCCAGTTGCCTGATTTTTGCCTGTCGGTGCCGATTCGCACGCTCACACTGGCACCTCTGCAGGGCGGCCTGCGCGCCGGTGTGATGGGCGTGGGTGCGGGCATCGTGCATGAC
>JBEDKR010000190.1:0-4730 GCA_041172005.1 Pseudomonadota bacterium | reverse complement strand
CGCTTGCGCGGTGCGCACATTGGCGCGCACCGACACATTCATGCCGATGAAGCCGCAAGCACCCGACAGCACCGCGCCAACGACAAAGCCGATGGCGCTAGGCATGTCCAGAAAAAGGCCGATCAAAATCGCCAGCACAGCCCCCACGATGGCAATGGTTTTGTATTGGCGTGCGAGGTAAGCGGCCGCACCCGTCTGGATGGCGGCGGCGATTTCTTGCATGCGGGGATTGCCCGCGTCTTGGGACAGAATCCAGCTGCGGGCCCAAAAGCCGTAACCGACGGCGATGAGTCCACACGCTAGCGCCAAGATGAGCGCTGAGTTGCCAAGCATAGATATTCTCCAGTTGTTGTCTTCAGGATCTCGGTGCAACGCCGGGGCGAACACCGCCTTGCGTTGCTTCCTCAACCCCGGATCACAAACCGGAGGCAATTGGCCAACCTGCGAAATTTACCGCCAAAACCTGGCAAGTTTCAAACTCGTAAGGCCCGGATCAGTAAAATGAGGGTAAATACTGACCAAACTGACCTTCTTCAGTGGCGTCCGTACCCCATCAACAACTCCAAAGTACCTCCAGTACCTCTCATCACATGTCTTTATCCAAAGTAACTCCCGGTAAAAATGCGCCCGATTCGTTCAACGTGATCATCGAGATCCCGATGAATGCTGACCCAGTGAAATACGAAGTCGACAAAGAGTCTGGCGCTATTTTTGTAGACCGCTTCATGAGCACGTCCATGCACTACCCGACCAACTACGGTTATGTGCCCAAAACCCTCAGCGGCGACGGCGACCCGGTTGACGTGCTGGTGATCACGCCAGTGCCTCTGATCCCCGGTGTGGTGGTGACTTGCCGCGCCATCGGTATTTTGAAAATGACCGACGAAGCCGGTGAAGACGGCAAGGTCTTGGCCGTGCCCATTGACAAGAAATGCTCGCTCTACACCCAGTGGCAAAAACCGGAAGACATGAATCCGCTGCGCTTGAGGACCATTGCCCACTTCTTTGAACACTACAAAGACTTGGAAGACGGCAAGTGGGTCAAGATTCAAGGCTGGGAAGGCCCGGAAGCGGCTCATAAAGAAATCATGGACGGCATTGCGGCGTACAACAAATCACAGGAAGCCTGATTCTTTTCAGAATCTTCAGCCGCCCGCAAAAAGCGCCTGCAACTCACAAGTTGCAGGCGCTTTTCTTTATGCTGCGCGCTGCTTAGTTTTGACTGGCACGATCTCAAAGCGAGCCTCGGCCATTTGCTTGCCCAGAGGCTTGAGTGCGGCCCGAATGGCGTCACTTTCAGCTTTTTCCCAGAGAGTGATCATCTGCTGCGTGCCGCCGTCTTCGTCCTCAGTTTCGGTGTCCGCTGCGTCATCCGCTTCGTCATCGTCGCTGGGCTCGTTCAGGGCTTGCGCCAGCATGTAGGCTTGCAGCGAAGGCAACACATACTCAGGGCCGCCTAGGGCGAATTCAAGTGCCATTCGAAAGCGCAACTCGGCCGCTGCACGCTGGTCCGCGCTGAGGTCTGAGCTTTCGACCAGTTGGACGATGTAGGTGTTGTTCGGCAAGGTTTTGGCAGCGCTATTGGATGACATGAATTTCTTTCGGAACGCAGCAGCTCGGTTGAGGCTATATTGGTGAACTGAATTTTGATTGTCCCTGAAAGGTTTTTCGATGGCTATTGGTTGGTTGACCGTATTGCAAAGTGTTCCTTGGTCGGAGGTGGTTCGCAACGCGCCGAAGGTCGCTGCAGGTGCCAAAAAACTCTGGGGCTCGGTGGCCAACAAGGATGCAGATGGCATCGATCACGCTGCCGACCTAGAAGCGCAGTCTAGGCAGCCGCCAGAGCATCTGACGCTAGGTAATTTGCAAGCGCAGATAGCCACCTTGCAGTCGGTGGCGGGTGAGTTGCAACAGCGTCTGAATGAGTCGACCGGTTTGATCACGGCCTTGGCCGAGCAAAACGCGCAGTTAATTCAGCGCATCGAGGCCATGCGCAAGCGCACAGCGCGTTTCGGTGCCGCGCTGGTCTTGGTCGGTATCACGTCAGCCGTTGCGCTCTGGTTGGGCCTGCGCTGAGACCTTATGCGACCAGCTTGAACGGATTGCGCCGCTCCAAGTCTTCCATGTAGTTGGTAATGCCTTGGCCTTCGCGTTCCAGAAAACGCTCGACAGCATCGGCAAATGAAGGGTGCGCCAGCCAATGCGCGCTGGTGGTTTTGACCGGCAACAGCGCCCGCGCCATCTTGTGCTCACCCTGCGCGCCGCCTTCAAAACTGTCAAAACCGTGCTCAATGCACCACTGCAGAGGCTGGTAGTAGCAAGCCTCAAAGTGCAAGCAATCGACGCGTTCAAGCGCACCCCAATACCGACCGTAAGCCGTTTTTTGGACATCCTCTGAGGGCGTCGATAGGTCACCGCTTGTGGGCGTCCCGGCACTCAGTGCAATCAAACTGCAGGCCATCGGCGCGCCATTTCGTTCAGCCACAAACAGCAGCCAGTTCTCTGGCATGGTGTTGGCCATGCGCTCGAAAAAGTCACGTCTCAGGTAAGGCGCATTGCCATGCTCTAGGTAGGTGCGTTCGTAGCAACTGTAGAAAAAATCCCAATCTGCGGTGCTGATGTCAACGCCCCGAGACCAGCGGAAAACCACACCCGCCTCAGCCACCTTGCGCCGCTCTTGCCGAATTTTTTTACGCTTCTCCTGATTCAGCGACGCTAAAAATTCGTCGAAATTTTTGAATTTAGCTGCATTCTTCCAGTGGAATTGAACCGTATGACGCAGCATCAGCCCAGCCTCGGAACACGCCGCTACGTCCTCATCCGCAGCAAACAGCAAGTGCAGTGACGACAGTTGCTCGGCTTCGCACCAAGCCATCAGCGCCTTCACCAACATCACGCGCGAGGAGGCGTTGCGGGCCAATAGGCGCGGGCCAGGCACGGGTGTGAACGGTGGAGCGACGACTGCTTTGGGGTAATAGGCGAGGCCATGTTGCTGGTAGGCATTGGCCCAAGCCCAGTCAAAAACATACTCGCCATAGGAATGGACTTTCAGGTACAGCGCGCACGCCGCCACCAGCGTTTCGCCGTCGTACAGCGCGACGAAGCGAGGCGTCCAACCGGTCTCTGGCGACGCACTGCCGCTGGCGTGCATGGCAGCCAAATACGCATGGCGCATGAAGGGATTCAGCGTGCCATCCGCGCTTTGCTGCGCGAGCAAGTCGTCCCACGAATGGGCATCGACCTCCAGAGGGGAATCGTAGACCCGAATGACATAATCGTTGACATTATTTTTCAATGGCTCTTTTTTCATTGACTGCCTACCCATGCTACTGAAAATTTGCGTTGCCCAGCTGAACTACGTTGTCGGCGACATGACGGGGAATGCCCGCAAGATCATTGACGCCGCACGTCAAGCCTACGCCGACGGTGCGCGCTTAGTGCTCACGCCTGAATTGGCCATTTGCGGTTATGCCGCCGAAGATCTTTTTCTGCGCCCAGCTTTTATCCAAGCCTGCGATGATGCCGTGGATGTTGTAGCCCGTGAGTTGGCCGGGTTAAAGGGCTTGGCTGTGGTGGTCGGCAGCCCGAGCCTGACTGACGCTGGACTGGGTTTGCGCACACGCAGCGTGACAGTGCAGCAACTCAGCAACGCCGCGCATGTACTCCAAGAAGGCCGGCGCACGCACACCTATGCCAAACGCGAGTTGCCGAACTACCAAGTCTTTGATGAGCGGCGTTACTTCACGCCCGGCCAAGGCCATTGCGTTTTTCAGGTGGGCGAGGGCGCTGACCGTGTTTCAGTTGGCCTGCTGATCTGCGAAGACGCTTGGTTTGACGAGCCGGCACAGTTGGCCAAAGCCGCTGGTGCCGAGCTGCTGGCGGTCATCAACGCCTCGCCTTTTCATGGCGGCAAGGGCACTGAGCGCGAAGAGATGATGCGCAGCCGAGCGCTGGCCACAGGCTTGCCGCTGGTGTTTGCCCATTTGGTCGGCGGTCAAGACGAAGTGGTCTTTGAAGGCCACTCCTTCGCCTTGCAAGCTGACGGCACGTTGGCTGGGCGGGCTGTAAGCTTTCAAGAAGCGCTGTTTGGTGTGGCTGCAACGCGCACGTCGGCTGGCACGCTGACCTTGAAGGCCGCGATGGCCCCTGCGCGCAGCATCGAAGCTGACCTGTGGGACGCGCTGGTGCTGGGCGTGCGTGACTACCTCGGTAAGAACCGCTTTCCGAGCGCGATTTTGGGGCTGTCTGGCGGGATTGACTCAGCCTTGGTGCTGGCCATTGCGGTGGACGCGCTGGGCGCCGACAAGGTGCGCACGGTGATGATGCCGTCGCCGTACACCGCTGACATTTCTTGGATTGATGCGCGGGAGATGGCCGATCGCATGCAGGTGCGTTACGACGAAATCTTCATCACACCGCAGTTCGAGGCCTTCAAGGCTTCGCTGGCCGGTGAGTTCAAGGGCTTGCCCGAAGACGCGACGGAAGAAAATATTCAGGCGCGCATTCGCGGTGTCTTTCTCATGGCGCTGTCGAACAAGTTCGGCTCGATCGTGCTGACCACCGGAAACAAGAGCGAGATGGCCACGGGTTATTGCACGCTCTATGGCGACATGGCCGGCGGTTTCGCTGTTATCAAAGACTTGCTGAAAACCACGGTCTTCAAGTTGGCGCGCTGGCGCAATGACAACAACCCTTATGGCACCTGCGACTGCCCAATTCCGGAGCGCATC
>JBEDKR010000189.1:0-4749 GCA_041172005.1 Pseudomonadota bacterium | reverse complement strand
GACGTCATTGACGGGCCGCAATCAGTGGTCTGGGACGAAGCCGAAAACCGTATGCATGTGCAAAAAGCCCTGATGGAATTTTTGCTGCTGGGCCGGCTTAGTTAGTCTTCAACCGCGCCCAACGAACGGCATCTTGGTGGCCATCACGGTCATGAACTGCACGTTCGCTTCAGGCGGCAGACTGGCCATGTGAACCACGGCATTGGCCACGTGCTCAACGTCCATCATGGCTTCAATGGCGATCTCGCCATTGGCCTGCATGACACCCGTGGACATGCGTTGTGACAACTCCGTCAACGCATTGCCAATGTCGATCTGACCGCAGGCGATGTTGTACTTGCGACCATCCAAAGAGATCGATTTTGTCAGACCGGTGATGGCGTGCTTGGTGGCCGTGTAGGGCGCTGAATTCGGCCGCGGCGCATGGGCCGAGATCGAGCCGTTGTTGATGATCCGGCCGCCTTGCGGGCTTTGCGCCTTCATCACCCGGAACGCTGCTTGTGCGCACAAGAATGAACCCGTCAGATTGATGTTGACTGTGTTTTGCCACTGCTCGTAAGTCAACTCGTCAAAACCCACCGACGGCAAGCCAACACCAGCGTTGTTGAACAAGACATCGACACGCCCAAAGATCTTGCGCGTTTGCTCAAACAGTGCCGTCACAGAATCGGGTTTAGAGACGTCGGTCGGCACGGCCAAGACGCGATCAAAACCCAGGGCCTTGGCTTCAGCCGCGACAGCTGCTAGGGGTTCGATGCGACGGCCTGCCAGCGCAACGCTGTAACCCGCCTTGATCAAGGCCAGCGATACAGCCCGACCAATACCGGTACCAGCGCCCGTGACCACTGCGACTTTGTTGTTTGAACTCATCTTGTCTCCTGATTTTTATCGGTTAATTTTTTCGAATATCTTGCGGGTTCTTACCAAGCCTCAACGCAGTTGCCGGGTAGCTCTGGGTGCATGCATCGGGCTGCCTGACGCAGGTTCTCCGTACAACCACGGCACGTCCAGCAAGCGCTGACCTAGCAACCGCAGCGACAGGTCACGCCCCAGACGCAGCGGGCCCGTGGCGTGGAAAATCTTGCCGTTACGCAAGGCTCTGGCCTGCACACGGGCGTTGCGCTGCCAGCGCTGCAAGGCATATTGGCGCAGCGCTAGCGGCAAGTCGGCCAGCGGCCTGACAACGCCTGCCAAACAGCGGCCCAATTCGGCGGCATCTTCGATCGCCATGCCAGCACCCTGCGCCAAATACGGCCGCATCGGATGCGCAGCGTCGCCCAGCAAAGCCACACGGCCGCTGGCCATTTGGTCTGCGCTGTGCAGGGGTGGCCGTTCGCACAGCGCCCACAAACGCCAGCTTGGCATGGCTTCAATCAAGGCCAGGAGCGCCGGGCATTGACCGGCCAGACCGGCCTGCACATCAGCGACAAAACCGGCGTGATCCCACTCTTCCATGTCGGCTGGTGGCTCTCCGTGCAAGATAACCACCACATTCAACATATCACCCGCACGCACCGGGTAGCTCACCACATGCAAACGCGGCCCCAGCCAGACAGTGACTTGCTGGCTGCGCAAGGACATCGGTAAATCAGTTTGGCGCACAAGCGCGCGATAAGCCAGATGACCGGTTGGCTGCGGCGCGCCATCGGCCAAAACTTGCTTGCGCACAGCACTCCACAAACCATCGGCGCCAATCAGCACATCGCCTTCAACGCGGTGGCCATCAGCCCAGGCGACTTGCACGCCTTCGGGGGTGTTGGTAAAACCAGCCACGGCCGCATTCAAATTCAAATGAACTTCGCCGCGACCCGACACACTGGCCAGCAACAAAGCATGCAGGTCACCACGGTGCAGCGTCGCGTAGGGTGCGCCGTAGCGCTCGACACATCGGCTGCCCAGCGCCATCCGGCCGAGCTCACTGCCGCTGGACGCACTGCGCACGCTGAGTTGCTCTGGGAATGCCGCGACTTGACTCAGCGCCCGGCCCAAGCCCCAGCCATGCAACAGGCGGGTCGCATTCGGCCCGAGCTGAATGCCGGCACCGACCTCAGAAAAAGCGTCGGCCTGCTCATACAGGCGAACTTCCCAGCCCGCTCGAGCAGCTGCCAACGCAGCTGCCATGGCGCCGATGCCGCCGCCAGCGATCAGGGCTTGCCGGGTCATGTCTGAGCGCGCGGCGTCATGCGGCGAGCAGCTGCCGAAGAACGAAGGGAAGAATACCGCCGTGGCGGTAATAGTCCACCTCAATAGGGGTGTCGATGCGCAAGATCAGCTCCAGTTTTTGTTGCGAGCCATCAGCTCGCGTGATCACCAGTTGGGCACGACTCTGGGGCTTCAAATCAGGGTCCGGCAGCACGTCAATCACTTCGTTGCCGGTCAGCCCCAAGGTCTGCCAAGAGTCGCCTGGGCAGAACTGTAACGGCAAAACACCCATGCCGACCAAATTACTCCGGTGAATTCGCTCAAAACTACCGGCGATCACAGCACCCACGCCCAACAATTGCGTGCCTTTGGCAGCCCAGTCACGGGACGATCCTGTGCCGTATTCTTCACCTGCAAAAATCACGGTCGAAGCGCCGGCAGCAACGTACTTCATGGCCGCGTCATAGATGGCCATTTTGTGGCCCAGCTCAGAGCCCGGCTGTTGAAACAGCGTGACGCCGCCCTCTTCCCGTGAACCGTCTTTGCCCTGCGGGATCATCAGGTTCTTAATGCGGACGTTGGCAAAGGTACCGCGCATCATGACTTCGTGGTTGCCACGACGCGAACCGTAGCTGTTGAAGTCGGCCTTGCGGACACCATTCGCAAGCAACCACTGACCAGCGGGTGAGTTCTCTTGAATAGAGCCCGCTGGCGAAATATGGTCGGTGGTGATCGAGTCGCCAAACAGCGCCATGATGCGCGCGCCCTTGACCGACACTGCGCCGTCGGTCTTGGCATTCTTGGCATCAGCACGACCGGCAGCCGGGTCCATGACGAAATCATCAAAGAACGGCGGCTCGGCAATGTAGGTGCTGTCCGGCCAGCTATAAGCCTTGCCAGTGACGCCCTGCACCTGCTCCCAGAGCTCACCCGGATCAGCTTTGATCTTGGCGTAATTGCTGCGGTAGGCCTCGCCGTTCATGGCGAACTTCATGAGGGCGTGAATCTCTTCACTGGTCGGCCAGATGTCGCGCAGGTACACATTTTTCTCGCCTGTGCCCTGCCCCAACGGCTCGGTCACGAGGTCGCGCAGCACGCTGCCGGCAATGGCGTAAGCCACCACCAAGGGCGGGCTGGCCAAAAAGTTGGCTTTGATGTTCGGGTGAATGCGAGCCTCAAAATTTCGGTTGCCCGACAGCACGGCAGCGCAGATCAAATCACTCTCGCCAATCGCCTCGTTGATCTCCGGCGTCAAATCGCCCGAGTTGCCGATGCAGGTCGTGCAACCGTAGCCGGCCAACGCAAAGCCGAGCTGCTCAAGATAGGGCATGAGGCCGGTTTGCGTCAGGTAATCAGTGACGATGCGTGAGCCCGGCGCCAGCGAGGTCTTGATGTGCGGCTGCACTGTCAAACCGGCTTCTACCGCTTTTTTGGCCAGCAGCCCGGCCGCCAACAGCACGCTGGGGTTCGAGGTGTTGGTGCAGCTGGTGATGGCGGCAATCAACACGTCCCCGTTGCCAATGGTGATCGTATTGGGCAGCTGGACTCGTGTCTCCAGCAGCGCCGCATCTTGGTTGAAGCCGTTGGCCGCCACCGGCTGGCTGAACAACGACGAAAACTGCTGCTTCACGTTGCCCAGCTCAATCCGGTCTTGCGGTCGTTTCGGGCCGGCCAAGCTCGGCGTCACGTCATCCAAGTTGAGCGTGACAACTTGTGAGTAATCAATCTCTCCAGCCAAAGGCACACCGAACAATTCTTGCGCCCGAAAGTAAGCCTCAAAGGTCTCAATTTCAGTTGCAGTCCGGCCGGTGCCGCGAAAGTAATCCATCGTTTTTTCATCGACCGGAAAAAAGCCCATGGTGGCACCGTACTCGGGTGCCATGTTGGCCAAGGTCGCGCGGTCGGGCGCACTCAGCGTGCGCGTGCCTTCACCGAAAAATTCGACAAACTTGCCCACCACTTTTTCGCGGCGCAAAGCTTCTGTCACGCGGAGCACCAGGTCAGTGGTCGTCACGCCTTCGCGCAGACGGCCGGTGATCTCAAAGCCCACCACATCGGGCGTCAGCATGTAGACAGGCTGGCCCAACATGGCGGCTTCGGCTTCAATGCCGCCAACGCCCCAACCGACGACGCCAAGGCCGTTGATCATGGTCGTATGGCTGTCCGTGCCGACCAGTGAGTCAGGGTAGTAAACAGCATCGGCGTCTGCGCCGCTGCGGTGCACGCCGCGTGCTAAGTATTCAAGGTTGATCTGGTGGACGATGCCAAAGCCCGGCGGCACCACACCGAAAGTGTCGAACGCCTGCATGCCCCATTTGAGAAACTCGTAGCGCTCGCGGTTGCGCTGAAATTCGAGCTTCATGTTCAGGTCGATCGAGTTCTTCGCACCGTAGTGGTCGACCATCACCGAGTGGTCGACCACGAGGTCTACCGGCACCATCGGCTCAATGCGCTTGGGGTCTTTGCCCAGCTTGACAGCCGTGCTGCGCATGGCGGCCAAGTCGGCCAGCAAAGGCACACCGGTGAAGTCCTGCAACAACACACGGGCTACGACGAAAGGAATTTCCTCGGTGCGCTCCGCCTGGGGTTTCCAGTTGGCCAATTGAG
>JBEDKR010000188.1:0-4753 GCA_041172005.1 Pseudomonadota bacterium | reverse complement strand
TCACTCAACACCATGGCCAATTCTCTGTGGGGCAAGGCCAAGATTGGCCTCGAATACGCGCTGCGCCGCACCGGTCCCATGAGCATGGCGCCTTCGCAGCTGGGTGCCTTCACCCGCTCCAGCCCCGACCGGAAGTACCCGAATATTCAATACCACGTGCAACCCCTGTCGCTGGACGCTTTTGGCGAACCGCTGCACGCGTTCAACGCCTTCACCGCCAGCGTCTGCAATTTGAACCCGACCAGCCGCGGCACGGTCAGCCTCAAAAGCGGCAACTTTGCAGATGCCCCCGCCATTGCACCCAACTACTTGAGCACGCCAGAAGATCGACAAGTCGCCGTCGAATCTTTGCGGATGACACGGCGCATCGTCAGCCAAAGCGCGCTGGCCGCGTACCAGCCTGAAGAATTTCGACCCGGCACTCAATTTCAGACCGACGAAGAACTGGTCCGACTGGCCGGTGACATTGCAACCACCATTTTTCACCCGGTCGGCACCACCAAGATGGGTGCCACAGATGACCCGATGGCGGTGGTCGATTCGCACTTGCGCGTCAAAGGCATCGCCGGCCTGCGCGTCGTCGACGCTGGCGTGATGCCCTTGATCACCAGCGGCAACACCAACTCCCCGACCCTGATGATTGCCGAAAAGGCCGCTGCATGGATTGCCAACGGTGAGTGACTGCGGGAAAGCCCTGATGCACTGAGACGGTGCAAGGACCTATAGTAGTGTACTTGCCGACGAGCCTAGCTGCTCGCAACGCGGGGAGGCGAGGAGACAAAATAAGTCCAATAAGAATAAGTTAAACGAGAAAGTCCAACCAGACTGACTCGGAAAAAGCGTCGGTGACCCCGGCGCTTTTTCATGCCCGCTCGCAGCCATCAACTGCCTTTTTGACCGTTTAGCCGATGCGACAATGCCCGCATGGAACTCCTCTTTGTCACCTGCGCCTCATTGCTGGCCGGGTTTGTCGACTCGATCGTCGGAGGTGGCGGCCTGATTCTCGTACCGGCTTTGTTTGCCGCTTTTCCGACCACCCATCCCGCCACCCTGTTTGGCATTAACAAGGGCGCATCGATCTGCGGCACCGCCGTCGCTACAGTGCAATACGCCAGACGCGTCGACATGCGCTGGGCGGCGCTGCTGCCGGCGGCGTTGGCCGGCTTTGCAGGGTCTTTTGCCGGGGCTTGGTTGGTCACCGAAATATCGCCCCAATTTTTGCGCAAAGTTTTGCCTGTGGTGCTGCTCGGAGTGCTTATCTACACATTGGCAAAAAAGGAATTGGGGCGACACCACGCGCCGCGTTTCAGCGGCCGTGCCGAAACCTGGGCTGCTTGCTGCATCGGCTTGGTACTGGGTTTTTACGATGGCTTTTTTGGCCCCGGAACAGGCAGCTTTTTTGTCTTTCTGTTCGTCCGCTGGCTAGGCTATGACTTTTTAAATGCCTCAGCCTCGGCCAAGCTGCTGAACACCGCCACCAACTTGGCGGCCTTGTTGCTGTTCGCTTACAAAGGCCATGTTTGGTGGCACTTTGCGCTGACCATGGCAATCGCCAACGTACTGGGCAGCTTGCTCGGAACGCACATGGCGCTCAAGCACGGAGCTGCTTTTGTGCGAGTGGTCTTCATTTTTGTGGTCAGCGCTTTGATCATGAAAACGGGTTACGACGCCTTCATCCGCTAAATCGAGCGAGGTTGGAGCCCGCTTCGTCTTTCAGCGCGCAGGACTGGCAGTTGCCGCTGGCTTGGCAGGTGCAGAGGCAGAAGCCGCCGTGGTGGTGGCAAACAACTTCAGCGCCGCTGCAGACAAAATAGGACCGGTCGAGGGTACGGTCGGTATGGCGCCAATGCCAACCGCCACACCCGAGGTGGTGAAAGGACTCGCCTGGCCCTTGCCTGCCGCCAGGGTTGGGTCGGTCACGCCCAACACTGTCACGCCAGCCGCATCGCGTGGCTTGCCGATGGGACTGCCAGCCAAACCTTTTTGCACAGCCTCCAAGTCTTCTTCGTTGGGGTAGCGGCCCAGCAGCACATAGTCAAACACCCGGCGTGCGATGGGTGCGGCATGCGCCGCACCAAAACCGGCATTTTCCACCACCAAAGCCAAGGCAATTTCCGGGTTGTCGGCCGGCGCAAAGGCGATGTAAAGCGCGTGGTCGCGCTGGTGTTCTTCGAGCTTGCGCGCATCGTATTTGTCTTTTTGGCCAACGGACACGGCCTGCGCGGTTCCGGTCTTGCCCCCACTCAGATAGCCGGCCCCGGCGAAGACGCGTGCCGAGGTGCCATCTTGCGTCACGCCCACCATCGCCCGCCGGATCACCTCGACGTTCTCCGATTTGAAGCCGAGGTCAATCGGTGGTTCAACAACCGCCGGCGCGAGCGCCCGCGTCACGCTGTCTTGCGTGCCCAAAATCAAGCGCGGCTTGTGTTTGATGCCATTGTTGGCCAGCACGCCTGTGGCCTGTGCCAATTGCAGCATGGTGAAAGCGTTGTAGCCTTGGCCAATGCCCAAGGAAATGGTTTCTCCGGCATACCATTTCTGTTGGTCTGCCCGCTTGTAAGTCCTGCGCTTCCAATCTTGGTTCGGCAGCACGCCGCGCACTTCGCCATTGATGTTGACGCCCGTGACCTGCCCAAAACCCAGCGGCTTCATGAAGTCATAAATCGCTTCCACCCCCAGCTCATTGGCCAACGAGTAGTAATACACATTGCTTGACTTGACGATGCTCTGGTGCATGTCCACCGACCCTAGCGCTGCGCCATGGCTGCGGAACTGATGGCCGCCAAAGGTCCAGGAACCTGTGTCATTGATGATCGCCGCCGGGGAACGCTTGCCTGCCTCGAGCGCGGCCATGGCCATGAAAGGTTTATAGGTCGAGCCCGGCGGGTAGGTTCCCCGAAGCGCTCGATTCAACAAAGGCTTGTCCAGCGATTGGTTCAGGGCTTGCCAGCTTTCGGTGTCGATACCGTCAACAAACAGATTCGGGTCAAAGGTCGGCTTGCTGACAAAAGCGAGAATCTCGCCTGAACGCGGGTCCAGTGCAACCATGGCACCACGGCGCTGGCCAAACATGTCTTCAATCAGCTTTTGCAGCTTGATATCGATCGTCAGCATGACCGAGTTGCCAGGCGTCGCAGGACTGCTGGCCAGCTTGCGAACCGCACGCCCGCCCGCCGAGGTTTCCACTTGTTCAACACCCGTGACGCCATGCAACTGCTTTTCGTAGCTTTGCTCAACGCCGAGCTTGCCGATGTAGTCTGTGCCGCGGTAATTGCCTTCGTCGTCGCTGTCTTCAATGCTTTCTTTTTCACGCTGATTGATGCGACCTATATAGCCCACCACGTGACTCCCCAACTCCCCGTAGGGATAGCTTCGAAACAGGCGGGCCTTGATGTCGACGCCTGGAAATCGAAAACGCTGAGCTGCAAAACGTGCGACCTCTTCGTCAGTCAACCGCGTGCGAATTGGCAATGAATCGAAGTTGCGAGAGTCATCGCGCAACTTCTTGAAGCGCCGTCTATCGCGCAACTGAATGTCCACCACGGCAGCCAAGGCGTCGATGGTGGCCTCCATGTCGACCACTTTAGAAGGGGTGATTTCAAGCGTGTACGCTGAATAATTGGTGGCCAGCACCACGCCATTACGGTCCAAGATCAGCCCGCGATTCGGAACAATCGGAACGATCGCGGTGCGGTTGCTTTCGGCTTGCGCACTCAAATCGTCGTACCGCACGACTTGCAAATAAACCAGCCGCAAACTCAGCAGTAAAAAAGCGCAAAGAATCACAGCGCTCGCCACCATCACCCGGTCGCGGAACCGATACAAGTCAACTTCAACGTTTCTGATCTCAGTCATGGCGTTGTGACTTCAGATACAAGAAAAAGTGCCGCAGCGACCAGTTTCGGGCCAAGATTTCCCCGCCGGGCAGCCCCCAAGGGAAAAGCGCAGCCTCGGGGGCAGCGCAGTACGTGAAGCGACGAGCGTAGGGGCCACATCAAGGTCTAGAGCGGCCGATTCTCATCGGGGTCTGGGGCACGGCGTTGGGGCACCAACAGAAGCACGCTGACCACCGGCCAGAGCAAAGCCTCAAGCAGCGGTGCCAGCAAAAATGTCCAGCCCGGAAAGATGTTGCCGTTGACGAGTCGAACGACCAACTCCACCAGATGGGCCACCAAAAACAACGGCAACACCTGCACCGCCTGCGATGGCACCGTGAACCACAGTAACCGGCGGTGAATCATGGCCGCAAAAAAACTCAGCGCGGTGTACGACAAAGCATGCTGACCCAGCAAAGCAGACTGATGCACATCAACACCCAAGCCAAACACGAACGCCAGTCCAATGCCAATCCGCAGCGGCTGATGAACATTCCAGAATACCAGCACCAAGGCTAGTATGTCGGGCATCCAAGGGGCACGGCCAAACGGCAACATGTCCAGTAACAACGCCGTCAGCAAGCTGCACCAAATGAAGACCGGACTGGCTGGCAGCAACAGCTGCTGACCGCTGCGCATGATCATGGCAGCGCTCCTTTTTTCGACGATACGACGGCTGACGCATCGGTCGGACGTGGCGGAATTTGCACCGACTGCGGCTGCAGCACCATCACATGCCGGGCGCCCGATACCAGCGCCAGCGGAATGCAATGAATGCGCGCAAATGCCGACTCAGCACGCCGCTCAATGCGGTCGATGCGCGCTACCGGCAAGCCCGGTGGATAAACCCCGTCAACACCGCTGGTGGTGAGCAAATC
>JBEDKR010000187.1:0-4768 GCA_041172005.1 Pseudomonadota bacterium | reverse complement strand
CGGCGGACGCGGCAAGCTGGCCACCGCCACCAAAGAAGACGATTGGGTCGATCAACTCTTCATCGCCAACACGCACGACTACATGCTGTGCTTCTCAAACCGCGGCCGTCTTTACTGGCTCAAGGTATGGGAAGTGCCAGCCGGCTCACGCGGCTCGCGTGGTCGCCCGATCGTCAACATGTTCCCATTGCAAGAAGGCGAAAAGATCACCGTTGTGCTGCCCTTGACCGGCGACAACCGCAGCTTCCCGGCGGACCGTTATGTCTTCATGTCGACCTCCATGGGCACGGTCAAAAAGACGCCGCTGGATGACTTCAACAACCCGCGCAAGGCCGGTATCATCGCCGTCGCGCTGGATGACGGCGACTACCTGATCGGTGCTGCCTTGACCGATGGCAAGCACGACGTGATGCTGTTTTCAGACGGCGGCAAAGCCGTGCGTTTTGATGAGAATGACGTCCGTCCGATGGGTCGCACAGCCCGCGGCGTGCGCGGCATGATGCTGGAAGAAACTCAAAACGTCATCGCCATGCTGGTGGCGGAAGATGAGCTGCAAAGCGTACTGACGGCTACACAAAACGGCTACGGCAAACGCACCTCGATCGACGAATACACCCGCCACGGACGCGGCACCAAAGGCATGATCGCGATCCAGCAGAGTGAGCGCAACGGTAAGGTTGTGGCCGCCACGCTGGTGCACCCAGACGATGAAATCATGCTCATCACCGACCGCGGCGTGCTGGTTCGCACCCGCGTCAGCGAGATCCGCGAAATGGGCCGCGCCACACAAGGTGTGACCCTGATCGGACTCGACGACGGCTCCAAACTGAGCGGCCTGCAACGCATCGTTGAAAACGACGCCACGCTAGACGACGCCGAGCCTGATGACACCAACAATGACAGCACCGACAGCAACCCGGAAGCGACTGAATGAAAGTATTGATCTCAGCCATCGCCTTGGCGACACTCGGCTTTAACGCATGGGCGCAAGCCCCGCAAACGCCAGCGGCAGCGCCTGCTACAACAGCCTCGCAAGCACCTTTCGTCGCGGACCCTAAACTGGAATGGGCCACCAAGGTTGTGGCCTTGCAACAAGGTCCTGACATGGATCGTCTGGTGGCAAATCTCGCTGGCGGCACGACCCAAGACATGATCAACAACTGGCAGCCCCGTATGCTCGCCAACGTGGCCAAGCCGCAGCAAGCCAAGGTCACCGCTGAGTTGGATGCAGAGTTGCAAAAGTACTCCGATGAGGTCAGCAAGATCATTCGCAGCAAACTGCAAAAAGTCAGCACTGATGCCTTGGTGCCGGTCTACCTAGAGCGTTTCACGCTTGACGAACTAAAGCAAATTGCCGGCTTCTTAGAAGCGCCCGCCATCCGCAAGTACCAAAGCATCGCACCCGAACTGGGCTCGATCTTCGCCAATAAGCTGGTCGAGGCATCGCGCGCTGAGGTGATCGCCAGAGCCAAGCAGTTTGACGACGCGGCAACCCGTATCGTCGGAACCGCGCCGGCAACGGCACCCGCCGCCGCGCCCGCTAAACCAGCCGCACCGACTGCCAAACCTGCCAAAAAATGAACCGTCCCTACAACTTTTCGGCAGGCCCCGCAGCGCTGCCTGAGGAAGTACTCGAACGCGCCGCAGCCGAGATGCTGGACTGGCATGGCAGCGGCATGAGCGTCATGGAAATGAGCCACCGCGGCAAAGAGTTTGTCTCCATTTACGAGGCCGCTGAAGCTGATATCCGGGAACTTTTGGCTGTGCCCAAAGAGTTCAGCATTCTCTTCATGCAGGGCGGCGGCATTGCTGAAAATGCCATCGTTCCGCTGAACCTGTCGCGCGCTGAGCAAGCTGATTACGTGGTCACCGGCAACTGGAGCGACCGCTCACAAAAAGAAGCCCGCAAGTACTGCCAAGTCAACATCGCCGCCAGCAACAGCACAGACGGCCACACCAGCCTGCCAGCGCCTGCGACGTGGCAATTGCGTGATGACGCACGGTATGTCCACGTCTGCACCAACGAGACCGTGCACGGCGTTGAAATCCATGAGCTACCAGACCTCCAAGCCCTCGGCAGCCAAGCGCCGCTGGTGATTGACATGTCTTCGCACATGGCCTCGCGGCCGGTGGATTGGTCGCGCGTTGGCCTGGCTTACGGTGGCGCCCAAAAAAACGTCGGCCCTGCCGGCGTGACGCTGGTGTTTGTCCGCAAAGACTTGCTCGGCCACGCCATGCCGCACTGCCCTTCAGCTTTTGACTACAAGATCGTTTCTGACGCTGAGTCGATGTACAACACGCCGCCAACTTACGGCATTTACATCGCGGGTTTGACGTTTCAGTGGCTGAAAAAGCAAGGCGGTATTGCCGCTATTGAGCAGCGCAACATCGCCAAAGCCAAGCTGCTGTACGACTTCATTGACA
The DNA here is from genome assembly GCA_041172005.1 of Pseudomonadota bacterium. Lineage (GTDB taxonomy): Bacteria > Pseudomonadota > Gammaproteobacteria > Burkholderiales > Burkholderiaceae_C > Polaromonas. Next base: position 2,344 of record JBEDKR010000187.1, on the reverse strand, counting down.
GCTCAGATTTCTACACCAGCCGCGTCGCCAAAAACTGCCGCTCGCGCATGAACATTCCGTTTTTTCTGGCCGACGACAAACTCAACGACGCATTCTTGGCGCAAGCCAAAGCGCGTGGACTGCTACAACTCAAAGGCTACAAAAGCCTAGGCGGCATGCGTGCCAGCCTGTACAACGCCATGCCACTGGCCGGCGTTGAGGCACTTGTGAGCCACATGCAAGAATTCGAACAAAAAAGCGCCTGACCTGCGCGAGACAACAGGACACCATGACACCCAATCTCCCAGACTTGAGAATTCAAATCGACAAGCTCGACAAAGAACTGCTGGCGCTGTTGAACCAGCGGGCCCACGTGGCCGAGCAAGTTGGCGAAGTCAAAAAGCGCGAAGGCTCACCTTTTTTCAGACCGGACCGCGTCGCCGCTGTCATTGAAAAAATCCAGCAAGCCAATACCGGCCCACTGAAGAACGAACACGTCGCCGCCATCTGGAACGAAATCATGTCAGCCTGCTTGGCGCTGGAAGCGCCTGTGCGTGTGGCCTACCTTGGACCCGCCGGCACCTTCAGCGAGCAAGCAGCCCTGAATTTTTTCGGTGCCAGCATTGAGCATGTGTCGTGCAGCAGCATCGACGAAGTCTTTCGCGCCACCGCGGGCGGCAGCGCCAACTATGGCGTGGTGCCGGTCGAAAATTCAACCGAAGGCGTGGTCTCGCGTTCGCTAGATTTGTTCCTGAACTCGCCGCTGCACATTATTGGCGAAACCAGCCTGCTGGTGCGCCACAACCTGCTGCGCCTGTCCGACTCCCTCGAAGGTATTGAAGTGGTGTACGCACACCCGCAAGCCTTGGCGCAGTGCCAAAATTGGCTCACGGCGCACCTGCCCAACGCTGAACGCCGCACGGCTTCTAGCAATGCAGAAGGTGCTCGGTTGGCCACCACGAATCCGGCTTGGGCCGGCATCGCCAGCGCCCGTGCCGGCACACAGTTTGGTCTGCACACGGCCGCTCACGCGATTCAAGACGACGCCTTCAACCGCACGCGCTTTGTGGTGGTGTGCTTGCCGCAAACGCTGCCGTCGCCGCCGCCTTCGGGCAAAGACTGCATCAGCCTGATTGTCTCGGTGCCGAACCGGCCCGGTGCGGTGCACGACATCCTCGGCCCACTGAAAACACATGGTGTGTCAATGACGCGCTTTGAATCCCGGCCTGCCCGTTCCGGCCAGTGGGAATACTACTTTTACATCGATCTTCAGGGTCACATTTCCGAGCCGCATGTTGCCGCCGCACTGAAGGAATTGCAGCAGCTCTGCGCCTTCTTCAAGGTGCTTGGAACTTACCCTGCAGGCGCTTGAAATTACCCGTCATGTTTGAACAACTCGGTCTGATCGGCTGTGGCCTGATGGGCAGCTCGTTTGCACTCGCCCTTAAACGGGCGGGTCTGGTCAACCGCGTGGTGGGCTTCAGCCCGTCACGCAGCACAACCACACTCGCCTTAGAAATGGGCGTGATTGACGCCATCGCCGGCTCAGCGGCAGATGCAGCGGCAGGCGCTGACTTGGTGCTGTTGGCGGTACCGGTAGCTGCAACCGAAGCCACGCTGCGCGCCATTCAACCCGTCATCGCAAGCACCACGCTGGTGATGGACGTTGGCTCAACCAAGCGCGACGTCGTGCATGCTGCCCTGCAAACGCTCGGCAATCGCCTGCCCTGCTTTGTGCCAGCGCACCCGATCTGCGGCCGCGAAGTCTCAGGCGTGCAAAACGCCTTGGTTGATTTGTACGTTGGCAAAAAAGTCATCCTCACGCCGCTGCCAGCCACCTCCGCCGTACAACTTCAACAAGCCGGCCAGTTGTGGACGGCGATGGGCTCTGTCGTCAGCGAGATGTCGCCGCAAACCCATGACGCAGCTTATGCCGCCGTCAGTCATTTGCCGCATTTGCTGGCTTTTGCCATGATGAACAGCTTGGGCGCGCAAGCTGAAGGCGAGCAATACCTGTCGCTGGCCGGTCCCGGCTTTCGTGACTTCACCCGCATCGCAGCTGCCGAACCAGTCATGTGGCGTGACATTCTCCTGGCCAACCGAGACGAGTTGCTGGCGCAATCGCGGCACTTTCAAGCCAGCCTGCAAGCGCTTGAAAAATTGATCGAGACCGGCGACGCAGCTTCCCTGCAAGACAGCATTCGCCAAGCCAGCCAAGCGCGGGCTGAAATGCAACACGCAGCCGTATCAGCTTCCAAATAGCCACCCTGAATTCCTGACTTCCCGATTAATGTGGGTGCTTTATGTTCGACATTGAATTTCTAGACATTCCGCCACTCACTGGCGCGCACGGCACGGTTCGTTT
>JBEDKR010000186.1:0-4774 GCA_041172005.1 Pseudomonadota bacterium | reverse complement strand
GTAAATCACCCACTTGACGACGGCAAACCATTCGTCGTCACCGCGTCGCACCATCGGGCCGAGCGGCTCTTTGGAAATTAAATCAGCCAAGATCACGTGATCTGCCGGGTTGCGGGCATCGCGGTTGCGAATCGAGGCCAAGCCTGACGCATCGGTGGTGTAGGCCACGCAGCGGCCTGCGAAATAGGCAGCGTTGGCGGCTTCGAATTTCTCAAACACCACTGGCTTGAGGTTCAGCTTGTGGGTGCGCGAGTAATCGCTCAAGTTTCTTTCGGTGGTGGTGCCGGACTGCACGCAAACGGTTTGGCCTTTGAGCTGCTTGGCACTTTTGATGTTGAACTTGGCCGGCACCATGAAACCCTGACCGTCGTAATACGTCACAACAGTTTGGTGCAAGCCGAGCGACGCATCGCGCGACAGGCTCAGGGTGGTGTTGCGCGACAGCACATCGACTTCGCCAGACTGCAGCGCCGTGAAGCGTTGCTGCGACGTCAGTGGCACGAATCTGACTTTGTTGGCATCGCCCAGCGTGGCGGCGGCCACGGCCTTGCAAATATCAACATCCAGTCCCGACCAGTTGCCGCTGGAGTCGGCAGCCGAGAAGCCGGCCACACCAGTGCTGACACCGCAAATCACTTGGCCGCGTGACTTGATCGCGTCCAGTGTTTTGCCAGCGAAAGCTGGTAGTGCCGCAGTCAGGCAGAGACCGGCCAGCAATGCTCGCAGATTATTTTTGGTTGCAAAGTTGGACAAGGTGATCTCCGTGAAAACGAAATAGGGTGTGTGCATTCGCATTAGGCCGCGTGCAGGTCGTGAAATCCTAGCGCAAGCGTAAAGCACAAGCCGGTAACCCAGCATGTGATGGGTTATTGAAGAGACTGTTCAAACGCCCACTCAAGCCGCAGCGGCGCACACACGCAAGACTTCCGCGCCGTAGGCTTGCAGCTTTTTAGCGCCCATGCCGCTGATGCCTTCGAGGTCGTCCAAGCTTTGCGGGTCTTGCTCAGCCAAGGCCCGCAGCGTGGCGTCATGAAAAATCACAAACGCTGGCAGATTGTGCTCGCGAGCCACTTCGGCGCGCCAAGCTTTGAGCTTGCCCAAACGCTCCATCGCACCGGCGTTGAGGCTGGCTTCGGCCATGCCTTTGACGGATGTTTTGACACTGCGTTTTTTACGATCAGCGCTGCCGCCCAGCGCTTGTTCACGCAGCATCACCGTCACTTCGCCGCGCAGCACCGCGCGTGCGTCCGGCAGTAACTGCAAGGTGCTGAAGGCTTCGCTGTCGACACGTACCATGTTTTTGGCAATCAGTTGGCGCAGCACGCCGCGCCACTGCGTTTCGGCCAGCTCTGCACCAATGCCGAAGGTGCTGAGTTTGTCGTGCGCGTATTGGTTGATTTTGTCAGTGACTTTGCCGCGCAAGATGTCCATGATGTGACCGGCGCCAAAACTGATGCCGCTGGCTTGCTGCACGCGGTAAATACAGCTCAGCATCTTGCGTGCGGCGATGGTGGCGTCCCACTCCGCAGGCGGGTTCAGGCAGTTGTCGCAATTGCCACACGGCTGGCTGTCTTCGCCAAAGTAACTCAGCAAACTGACCCGGCGGCAGCGCGTGTCTTCGGCCAGCGTCAGCAGCGCGTCGAGCTTGCCGCGCATGACTTGTTTGAACTCTTCGCTGGCGACTTCGCTGGTGTCGATCATGCGGCGCTGGTTCACCACGTCTTGCAGGCCGTAGGCCATCCAAGCGTTGGCCGGCAAACCATCGCGACCGGCGCGGCCAGTTTCTTGGTAGTAGCCTTCGATGTTTTTCGGCATGTCCAGGTGCGCCACAAAGCGCACATCCGGCTTGTCTATGCCCATTCCAAAGGCGATGGTGGCAACCATGACCATGGCGTCTTCACGCAAGAAGCGGTCTTGCCGTTGCTGGCGCACCGATGCATCTAGGCCGGCGTGATAAGCCATGGCCTTGAGGCCGGCGTCTTGCAGCATGTCGGCGATTTCTTCGACCCGTTTGCGCGACTGGCAGTAGACGATACCGGCCTCACCTGCGTGCTCGGTTTCAATGAAGCGCAGCAGCTGGCGCGTTGGATCGGTCTTTTCAACAATCGTGTAGCGGATGTTGGGCCGGTCAAAACTGCTGACAAATTCGCGGGCGTCTTCGAGCTTCAGGCGCTCGATCATGTCTTGCCGAGTCAGGGCGTCGGCGGTGGCGGTGAGCGCCACCCGTGGCACGTCGGGAAAGGTTTCGTGCAGCAGGCTCAGCGAGCGGTACTCAGGCCGAAAGTCGTGGCCCCACTGGCTCACGCAATGCGCTTCATCAATCGCAAACAAACTGAGCAGACCGCGCTCATGCAGCGAGCCGAGCAGACCCTTCATGCGCGGCGTGTTGATGCGTTCAGGCGCCGCGTACAGAAGCGTGAGTTCGTTGCGCAGCAGCTGCTTTTCTAGCGCGCTGCTTTCTTCTTGCGTCTGGGTCGAATTGAGAAAAGCCGCTGACACGCCCGCCTCATGCAGCGCGCCCACCTGGTCGTGCATCAGCGCAATCAGCGGCGAGATGACGATCGTCACGCCGTGGCCGGCCTGTTGCCGCGCGATCGCCGGAATTTGATAGCAGAGAGATTTGCCGCCGCCCGTGGGCATCAGCACCAAGGCGTCACCGCCATTCACCACATGGTTGACGATGTCTTCTTGCGGGCCGCGAAAGCTGCTGTAGCCAAACACGTCGCTCAGGATGCTCAGCGTCGACGGGTCGGTAGAAAGTGCGTTGGAAGGCAAATAGGGTCCAGTGTTCAGGGGGCGCTACATCTGTTCCCATGGCAAGCCGGCAAAGCGCCAACCTGACAAAGTAGAGCGGCGAAATTGATCGTCCAGCTCGCCTTCAAAACCATTCAGCACATGCGCCACATTGTCGAAGCCGGCCGCTTCCAGGGCGGCACCGGCATCACGCGTGCGTTGGCCAGAGCGGCAAATCAGCAGCACATTTTGATGCTTGTCGCGCGCTTCTCGGGACACGGCTTCGGCAAAGCGGGTCGCGTCAGGCGTCAATTCGGGGTATTCGTACCAAGGCACGTTAACCACGCCAGGCGGCCGGCCGACGTACAAGGATTCAATTTCCATGCGCACGTCGACGAACAGCGTGTCGGGTGCTTGCTGCAGGAGCGTCCAAGCTTCAAGGGGTGTTAGATTTTTCATAGTTCAATCTGGCAATGGCGCTATTGTCGGGGAAAGACCCGGCCGCCCAGTTTTTGGGCAGCCTTTCTACAATAGCCGCCATGAAAGCCTTTAACTACACCCGCGGCCAGGCCTTGCCAGCCATTCTTGAAAAACGCATCGCCATCCTTGACGGCGCCATGGGCACCATGATCCAGCGCTTCAAGCTCAATGAAGCGCAGTACCGTGGCGAGCGCTTCAAGGACTTCCACAAAGACGTCAAGGGCAACAACGAGCTCTTGAGCCTGACCCGTCCGGACGTGATTCAGGACATCCACGAAGGCTATCTGGCTGCCGGTGCCGACATGATCGAGACCAACACCTTTGGCGCCACCACCGTGGCCCAGGCCGACTACGACATGGCGGATTTGGCGATCGAGATGAACTACGAGTCAGCCCGCATTGCCCGCGCCGCCTGTGACAAATATTCGACCCCCGACAAACCGCGCTTTGTCGTCGGCGCCCTCGGCCCGACACCCAAAACCGCCAGCATCAGCCCCGATGTGAACGACCCCGGCGCCCGCAACACCAGCTTCGAAGAACTCCGCAAAGCCTATTACGAGCAAACCGAAGCGCTGGTCAAAGGCGGCAGCGATGTGCTGCTGGTCGAAACCATTTTTGACACGCTGAACGCCAAGGCCGCCTTGTTTGCGATCGACGAATACTTTGACAACTCTGGCGAGCGCTTGCCGCTGATCATCAGCGGCACCGTGACCGATGCCTCTGGCCGTATTTTGAGCGGCCAGACCGTGACGGCTTTCTGGCACAGCGTGCGCCATGCGCAGCCGCTGGCCATCGGCTTGAATTGCGCCTTGGGCGCCACGCTCATGCGGCCCTACATTCAGGAACTGGCCCGCGTCGCCGGCGACACCTACATCAGCTGTTACCCGAATGCAGGCTTGCCCAACCCCATGAGCGACACTGGCTTTGACGAAACGCCCGATGTCACCAGCCGCCTGCTGCGAGAGTTCGCGGCCGAAGGTTTGGTCAACATCGTCGGCGGTTGCTGCGGCACCACGCCAGAGCACATTGGGGCGATTCACCAAGCGGTGGCGCCACTTGGCCCGCGCGGCTTGACGTCAGGCGGGTTCTACAAAGAGGCGGCTTGACGCCCTGGCGTTGCCTGCTGCTGGCCGCGGCTACCGTGCTGGTGGCGTGCGGTCAAAAGCCGCCCTCTTGGGATGTTTTGTTGTCCGGCAAAATCGTGGGTCAATACCCGGACTACAGCGTGACAGTCACCGCACCGGGGCAATTGCGTGTCGAACGCCCCGACATGCCGACACAAACGGTCAGCGTCGAGCCCATCGCCCAACATTGCCTGCGCGGGCCGCGTGATTGCGGCGACGCGGTCGAGAAAATGCTGTTGCTGCTGCGCGATCCATGAGACAGTTAAAATAAGCGCCTTCTCAAGGAGCGTTGCAGCGAAACCCAGGTTTCGTCAGGCTTGGGAACCGATCCCCGCAACCACGCTCACCTTTGGCCCAAGGTGAGTCCATGTCTTCGAAATCTGCCCCTATTTCTAACTCCGTCTCTAGCGCACCGGTTGACGTGCCGCCCATGAAGT
>JBEDKR010000185.1:0-4790 GCA_041172005.1 Pseudomonadota bacterium | reverse complement strand
CTATTACCGATGCGCTGCTGGGCGCGGCCGCCTTGGGTGACATTGGTCGGCATTTCCCTGATACAGACGCCCAATTCAAGGGTGCTGATTCGATTGTCTTGTTGGTTGAAGCGGCCCGCCGTGTTCGTGAGCGAGGCTGGTCGATTGGAAACATCGACAGCACAGTGATCGCGCAAGCTCCCAAGCTGGCGCCTCACATTCCAGCCATGCAGCGGAGCATTGCTACAGCCCTAGGATTAGCGTTTGACCAAGTGAATGTGAAAGCCAAGACAGCAGAAAAAATGGGGCCGGTCGGGGAAGGCCTGAGCATGGAGGCGAGGGCGGTTGTCTTACTGCTCAGCCATGGCGCAATTTGATGTGTGCGGCCAGCCCGCCGGTGTCTGAGTTGGCGAGTGAAAAGACGCCCCCCATGCTGACAATGGTTTTTTCAACGATGGCCAAACCCAAGCCAGCGCCTGTCGCCGATGTGCGTGCCGCATCACCGCGGTAAAAGGGGCGCGTCAACTTGCGCAGGCTGTCTTCCGGCACGCCAGCGCCGTGGTCTACCAGCTTGATCTGTACCCAAGGCCCGCTGGTTTTTGCAGAAATGTCTACCGTGGCGACAGTCGCTCCTGGGGTTTTCCCATAACGGCGAGCGTTCTCCAACAGGTTGGTGATGGCGCGCAACAACTCCACCTTGTCGGCTTTGACTGTCAGCTCAGCTGGTATTTGCACATTCACGTGCAGTTCTTTGTTGTCGGCGACGGTGTACAACGCAGCTTCGACAATCTCGTCCAGATGAACGCTTTCGAGTTGCGTCTGGTCGGGCCTGGCGTAGTCCATGAACTTGTTGATGATGGCGTCGAGTTGGCTGATGTCGGCTGCCATGTGCGCGCGGGCGCTTTCGTCGCTCACGCTCATCTCGGTTTCTAGGCGCAAACGGGCCAGCGGTGTTCGCAGGTCGTGTGAGATACCGGCCATCATGATGGCCCGGTCGGTTTCCATTTTTGAGAGCTGTTCGGCCATGCGGTTGAAACCGATGTTAACTTCGCGGATTTCGCTGGTGGTGGCTTGTTCGTCGAGCAAACTGGCGTCGAAATCGCCCTCGCGCATGCGACTCGTTGCATAAGACAGTTGCTTTAGCGGACGGTTGATCAGCCCGGCAATGAAGGCCGCGCCCGCCAGCGACAACACTGCCGCCGTGGTCAGCCAAATCGCCCAAGTGCTGGTGCGCGCGGGGCCGAGCCGCTCTAGGTCTGTTTGCAGCCAGTAAGCTTCTTCTTCAATGTGAAAGCCAACCCACAATCCCGGTTGACCGTTGACTGTCTTCGCCACCAAGGTGCTGCTGCCCATGCGTTTGTAGAGTTCTTCGCTGATGCGCTGGCTCAATGGGTCAGAGCCCAGCGGCACATAGCGGTCGCTGGCTTTGCGCGGGGAGATTCGCACACCTTCTTGTTCGGCTAGCGTTTTGATCAACGACACGCGGGCAATGGCGTCGGCGTAGCGCAGACCCGCATGACTCAGGTTCACCAGCGACGCAATTTGCTGGGCGTTTTGAATCGCTCTAGGCTCTGATTCAAGTGAGCTGAAGGTTTGAAGCCACGTCACGATAGAGACCAGCAACAGGACCGCTAAAAAGAAGAAAGTCCGCCAAAACAGGCTGATGCCGGGCGTGGGAAGTGCATCCAGCGGGGCAGGGGTATTTTCCAGAAGGTTCTGGTGCGGCTTGCTCATGGTGGGTTCTAAAAAGACGGGCAGGATGGTATGCGCCGAAAGGCGTGGTGCCTTTGGAGTATGACTGACTTAGTGCAGGTGAACTGTCGCCGCCCAAGTCATGGGTTTGTGTCAGTTGGTGCCATCTGGCACAAACACATAGCCGACGCCCCAGACTGTTTGAATATAGCGCGGTACAGCGGCGTCAATTTCAATCAGTTTGCGCAACCGAGAGACCTGCACGTCAAGGCTTCGGTCAAACGGTTCGAATTCGCGTCCGCGTGCCATTTGTGCGAGCTTCTCACGTGACAGCGGCTGACGCGGATGGCGCACCAGTGTTTTCAACATGGCGAACTCGCCTGTTGTTAACGGTAGTTCTTCGCCATTTTTGTGCAGGGTCCGCAATCCCATGTCAAACGAAAAGGGCCCGAACTTGACCAGTTCTTGGTCAGAAGAAGGTGCTCCCGGCACTTCCACCGCAGGGCGACGGCGCAGCACCGCATGGATGCGGGCCAGCAGTTCGCGCGGATTGAAGGGTTTGGCGAGGTAGTCATCTGCCCCGACTTCCAGACCCACGATGCGGTCAACATCTTCGCCTTTGGCAGTGAGCATGATGATCGGTGTGCGGTCGTTGGCTGCGCGCAAGCGTCGGCAGATCGACAAACCGTCTTCACCGGGCATCATCAGGTCGAGCACGATCAGGTCGACGGCGTCGCGCATCATGATGCGGTTCAAGGCTTTGCTGTCTTCAGCCAGAATGACTTCGAAGCCTTCTTGGGTCAGGTAGCGGCGCAGCAGATCTCGGATGCGTGCATCGTCATCAAGAATCAAAATTTTGTCGGCGCGGGTGTTTTGTTGGGACATGGGGCTTAATTTTCTATATGTAACAAAGGCGATTTTGAGGGGTCAAAAGGCAAGTTGTCGCATTTGTTGGCCACCCATGACAATTGGTTACAAAAGTTTCAAGAGTGGGTAAAGTCAAGCGTACAAAAGCCTGCAGTCTCTTTAGGACTGCAGGCTTCAAGCTCCATTTTTCAATGGGTGATAGCAAGTGGATCAGAACCGGTACTTCAAACCCACCGAGGTGGTGTTGATGTGCTCACGGGCACCCGCCAGTTGCACGTTGGTCTGATCCCACTCCACCACCGCAGCCAACTGCGGGTTGATGTCGAAGTTCAAACCCACGCCGTAGGTGGTACCCCAGCCGTGGTCACTGACTTGGCTTGCGCCATCGTTCACCTTGGTACGGCTGTACATGGTTCCTAGTTTGGCAAAGGCACCCAAAGACTCAGTCAATGGCATTACGCCGACGGCCTTGACACTGAAGCCATAGGCGTCGACGGTCGTGGCGCCACGGTTCATTTTGCCAAAGTCAGCCATGCCGATCTCCAGTCCAAAATGCTTGTTCCACATACCGCCGGCATAGATGTCATAAGCCGTTGAGTTGTCAGCGGCGTTTAGGTCTGTACGACCGGCATTGAGGCCGATGTATCGGCCGCCTGCGGGGGTGTACCAATCTGAACCAGGCGTCATGCCGGAACTCTTCATACCGGTTGATGCGCCTGTGCTCTGTGCGTGAGCTGTGATGCCCATGCCCAAAGTGGCCACAGCCAAAGCGATACCGGAAAATTTGCGTATATTTTTAGTCAAGTTAACTCCTTCAAAGAACAATTCATTGTGCGGATGAAGTGTTTGCGGAAGTGTCGGTAAGCAAGGGGTGACTCTGTAGGACAAACGGCCTCATCTTCAGCTCAGTCCGTCTGATGTGGCCAATGTGCACCCCAGACCTTGTTTCGGGTCAGTTCACAATAGGCTCATGACCTCCTACATTCGCTATCTTTCCGGCAGCAGCCCACTGGTGCTGGACTCCCCGCACAGTGGCACTGACTATCCCGCCGATTTCGCCTATGCCTGCACATTGCAAGCGCTGCGCAGCGCTGAAGACACGCATGTGGACAAGCTCTATGACTTCGCACCCGGACTGGGTGCGCATTGGATTGAGGCGATGTTCCCGCGCAGCTACTTGGATGCGAACCGCGACACGACTGAGATGGATGTCAGTCTGTTCGACGCGAAGTGGCCGGGCTCTGTAGCAACCGACCCGAAAATGCTCGCCAAAGTCAAACTCGGGAAAGGCGTGATCTGGCGCACCACCGATGACGGTGTACCACTTTATGATCGAAAACTATCGGTTGCCGAGGTACAGGCGCGGATTGCGAATTGCTGGCGGCCATATTACGCAGCAGTCGCTGAAGCGATTGACGCGGCGCATGCCCAACACGGCTACAGCATTCACGTCAATTGCCATTCCATGCCGGCGATTGCGTCAAGTTGCGCGACCGAATTTCCAGGCGAAGCGCATGCCGACTTTGTGATTGGCAACCGCGACCACACGACGTGCAGCCCGGCTTTAGCGCAGCTCTTGCGTGACCACTTGAGCAGTCTCGGGTATCGGGTGTCGTTGAACCATCCCTACAAAGGCGTGGAGTTGGTGCGCCGCTTTGGCGCGCCAGAGCAAGATCGTCATAGCGTGCAGATCGAAGTCAATCGCAAGCTCTACATGGACGAAAAAACCTTCGAGTTGAACGCTGGCTACGCGCCGCTCAAGGCCAACTTACGTTCCTTGCTGGACGTGCTGCGCAACACCGATCCGCGCCAGCTTTAAGCTCGGCAGAAGAATAAATTCAAGGACAGTGATGGAACAGGTCGATGCAGTGGTGATCGGTGCAGGTGTGGTCGGTTTGGCGGTGGCTAGAGCGCTGGCTTTGCAAGGCCGCGAGGTCTGGTTGCTGGAAGCTGAAAACGCCATTGGCACCGGCACCAGTTCGCGCAACAGCGAGGTGATTCACGCCGGGATTTATTACCCGCAGGGCTCGCTCAAAGCGCGGCTGTGTGTGGACGGTAAAAACCAACTCTACGCCTACGCCGCTGAGCGCGGCATTGGCCACAGCCGCTGCGGCAAGTTGATTGTGGCCACGCACGCGGCGCAAGTGCCGCAGTTGCAGGCCATCATCGCCAAAGCCGCCGCCAATGGCGTGCCTGACTTGGTGTTGCTGACGCGCGAAGAAGCGCAGGCACTCGAGCCCGAACTGCATTGC
>JBEDKR010000184.1:0-4807 GCA_041172005.1 Pseudomonadota bacterium | reverse complement strand
TCTTCAATTAAAAACTGAAGATGTCAGCGTGAGCCAACTGCTGGAGTCGAGAGCTTAGTAGCCGCCGCGTCCACCGCCACCGCCGCCACCGTAGCCGCCGCCGCTTGAACGGCCGCCACCACCACCACCGTAGCCGCCACCGCCGGAGCGATCACCGCCACCGCCGTAGCCGCCACCGCCAGAACGGTCACCGCCACCGAAGCCACCACCACCGGTGCGCGGTGGGCGGGCTTCCATTGGACGAGCTTCGTTAACGACAACGCTACGACCGCCCAAAGGCTGACCGTTCATGCCGTTGATGGCTGCTTGGGCTTCTGCATCGCTGCCCATTTCGACAAAGCCGAAGCCTTTGGAGCGACCGGTGTCGCGTTCCATCATGACTTTAGCGCTGGTGACGGAGCCAAATTGGCCAAAAGATTGTTGCAGATCTTCGTCACGAACAGAGTAAGGCAGGTTGCCGACGTATAGTTTGTTGCCCATTGAGGGACTCCTCTAAAACACAATAAAAAAGCGATGGGGTCCCGAAAGCACAACAAATCTTCAAACGTACCGCTGTAGCGCGCGAAACTGACCGATCACCTAACTAATGCGGATGAATCCATCCACACTGGCGCATTATGCGCTCGTTTGTTTATTGGCAAGAAAATTTTCAGGCGTGTTACAAATAAGTCACAGTGCTCGTGCTGGCGGGTGCGCAGCGCGCCATCTCACCAGTTAACTTCTCGTTCAGGCGTGGCGCCGATGCGGTGAATGGACAAGTCTGCGCCTTCAAACTCTTCTTCTTGACTCAAGCGCAACCCCGTCACCACTTTGATCAAACCATAGACCGCAAAGCCTGCGACGAGAGCCCATGCAACGCCCATCGCTGTGCCAATCAGTTGCGCGCTAAAGCTGATACCGCCCAAGCCGCCAAACTCTTTCAGGCCGAAGATGCCTGCGGCCACGCCACCCCACGCACCGCACAGACCATGCAAGGGCCAAACGCCAAGGACGTCGTCAATCTTCCATTTGTTTTGCGTCAGCATGAACATGAAGACAAACACGCTGCCAGCGACGGCGCCGACCACCAACGCGCCCAGCGGATGCATCAAGTCTGAGCCGGCACAAACAGCCACCAAACCTGCGAGCGGGCCATTGTGGACAAAGCCCGGATCGTTTTTGCCCAGAACCAGTGCTGCCAGTGTGCCGCCGACCATGGCCATCAAGGAGTTCACAGCGACGAGGCCTGAGATTTTGTCGATGGTTTGCGCGCTCATGACATTAAAGCCGAACCAGCCGACCGTCAAAATCCAGGCGCCCAGCGCCAAAAATGGGATGTTTGACGGTGGATGCGCTGAGACCACGCCGTCTTTGCGGTAACGGTTGCTACGCGCACCTAACAAAATAACCGCCGGCAAGGCCAGCCAGCCTCCCATGGCATGGACTACCACGGAGCCGGCAAAATCATGGAACTCCTCGCCAGTCAAGGCCTTGATCCAGGCCTGTACGCCGAAATGTTGATTCCAAACAATGCCTTCAAAAAAGGGATAAATCAGACCCACAATCACGGCGGTGGCAACGAGTTGCGGATAAAAGCGCGCCCGTTCAGCAATCCCGCCAGAAATGATGGCGGGAATGGCTGCTGCAAATGTCAGCAAAAAGAAAAACCGGACCAGCTCATAGCCATTCTTGGCTGCCAGTTGCTCCGCCCCTACAAAGAAATGCGTACCGTAAGCCACGCTGTAGCCGATAACAAAATAGACGACGGTCGAAATCGAGAAGTCCACCAGAATCTTCACCAAGGCGTTGACTTGGTTCTTTTTGCGGACGGTACCGAGCTCGAGAAACGCAAAGCCGGCGTGCATGGCGAGCACCATGATGCCGCCTAGCAGGATGAACAGCGCGTCAGAGCCCTGTTTTAGTGCTTCCATGGGTTTATTTCCTTTTAAATTGTTTTATGTTGGTGCGTTTTGTGGCGCTGTCTCAGAAACGCACCAAATGCAAGCAAGAATCGGGCCTCAACAGTGCGCGCCCGCGCGCGCCAATGCCGTCATGCAACACGGCCAGCCGTAGCTACAATCGCGGCTTGTCATTGGGGAGTAGCCGCCTTCCGATTTGCTGCAAAGCAAAGGGCGAGAGGGGTTTGCGTCAACAGACTTGTTGGGCCTTGCAGAAAGGTCGACATGGCGCAAACGGTTGAAAAAGACTTGGCGAGACCTTTGACTGCACAGCCTTCAAGCTTCACCTGCTTTTGGCCGGAGATGCTGTGCGGTCATTGGTTTCACTCCGGCCGGAGTCATTCAACGTGGACGCATTTCTCGTATCAACCGGTATCGTTGCCCTGGCCGAAATGGGCGACAAAACCCAGCTGCTGGCACTCTTGCTTGCAGCACGCTTCAAAAAACCATGGCCTATCGTCTGGGGTATTTTGGTGGCCACGCTGGCCAATCACGCTATGGCCGGTGCGCTCGGCGCTTGGCTTACCACCTTGCTCAGCCCCGATGTCTTGCGTTGGATTCTGGGCGCTTCATTTTTGGCCATGGCCGCATGGATGCTGGTGCCCGACAAGCTCGACGACGACAGCGACAGCAAGCCACCGCGCTGGGGTGTTTTTGCGACCACGGTGGTGCTGTTTTTCTTGGCCGAGATGGGCGATAAAACGCAAATTGCGACCGTCATGCTGGCAGCCCGCTTTGACGCGTATGTGGCGGTGGTGGCGGGCACGACCTTGGGCATGATGGTGGCCAATGCGCCTGTCGTGTGGCTGGGCGAGCGGGTCACCCGCTTGGTGCCGTTGCGGGTGGTGCACGTCGTGTCGGCGATTATTTTTGCTGTTTTGGGCGTGTTGGCGTTTGTGTTGCCAGCCTGAATGTCGGCTATATACTAAGCGAGCGCCGATTTAATCAGTTTGCGGGCGCTATAAAAGTACAGCTAAAGACGACTTCCTGAAACCCGGATTCGCTTTGGCGATGCCGGGTTTTTGTTTTTTCTGCAGGTGATTATTTGACCTTAGTCGCAACACCGCTGACCATGCATTTCAAAGACGCCTTGCCGCTGCAAAGCGGCGCGTCGATACGCGCGTATGACCTGAGCTACGAAACCTATGGCGTGCTCAACGCTGACAAGTCGAACGCCGTTTTGATTTGCCATGCGCTCAATGCGTCGCACCATGTGGCGGGCGTTTACCTCGACGCATCGGGTCAGGTCCAAGCCAAGTCCGAAGGCTGGTGGGACACCATGATCGGGCCCGGAAAGCCGGTCGATACTGATCGTTTTTTCGTCATCGGCGTGAACAACCTTGGCTCTTGCTTTGGCTCTACCGGGCCCATGCAGAACAACCCCGACACGCAAGAAATTTACGGCGCCGATTTCCCGGTAGTCACCGTTGAAGACTGGGTCGATGCTCAGGCACGACTGCTGGACGCTTTGGGGATTCTGACCTTAGCCGCCGTGATGGGCGGCAGTCTGGGCGGGATGCAGGCACTGGCTTGGACGCTGCGCTATCCCGATCGCGTGCGGCATGCGGTGGTGGTGGCGAGCGCACCCAATCTAAACGCGGAGAACATCGCCTTCAATGAAGTGGCGCGTCGCGCGATCACGACCGATCCGGACTTTCACGGCGGGCATTTTTACCGTTACGGCGTATTGCCCAAACGCGGCCTGCGCATTGCCCGCATGATTGGTCATATCACTTATCTCAGCGACGATGTGATGAATGCGAAGTTTGGCCGACAACTTGCCCCCACGCTTGTCGCTGCGCGAGCCTTCGGCGGTGCGCTGCCCCATGAACTAAAAAAAGGGGCGCCTTTCCCCTTGGGGCGGCCCGGCGGCGAAATCTTAGCCCCCACGCCATCCCCTTTCAAGTATTCAACTCAAGACGTCGAGTTCCAGATCGAAAGCTATTTGCGCTACCAAGGCGATAAGTTCAGCGAGTACTTCGACGCCAACACCTACTTGCTGATCACCCGTGCGCTGGATTATTTTGACCCTGCCAGCGCGCATGGCGGCAACTTGAGTCTGGCATTGGCCAAGGCCAGTGCTAAATTTTTGTTGGTCAGCTTCACCACGGATTGGCGTTTTTCACCGGCCCGCAGCCGCGAAATCGTCAAGGCGCTGCTGGACAACCAGCGTGACGTCAGTTACGCCGAGATTGACGCACCACACGGACACGACGCTTTCTTGCTAGAAGATGCGCGTTATTTGGGCGTGGTTCGCTCTTACTTCAATAGCAAGGTGGCTGTATGACCGTGCCATCCAAAGTCTTGAAAGAAAGCTCGCCTGACTTGCTGTCGATCGCCCGCTTGGTGCCGCACGGTTCACGGGTGTTAGACCTCGGTTGCGGCACGGGTGAGTTGTTGGCGCATTTGATCCGCGAGCGTGGTTGCTCGGGTTACGGCGTCGAGATTGACGATGCCAATGTGCAGGCCTGTGTCGAGCGCGGCGTCAATGTGATTCAGCTCAACCTTGAAGAAGGCTTGTCGCTCTTCGGTGACCGCTCGTTCGATGTGGTGCTGCAAATTGACACGCTGCAACACCTGCGCAACGCTGAAATCATGCTGCGCGAAACCGCCCGCGTTGGCCGCATGGGCATCGTGGCTTTTCCTAACTTTGGCCATTGGCCGAACCGTTTGGCGGTGCTCAGGGGCCGCATGCCGGTCACCAAGGTCTTGCCTTATCAGTGGTACGACACGCCCAACATTCGGGTCGGGACTTTGCAAGATTTTCGCGCCTTGGCCCTGAACAACCACCTGAAAATTCTCGACCAATTTGGCCTGCAAGATGGCGAAGAAATACGCTTTTGGCCGAACGCTCGCGCCAGCCGCGCGGT
>JBEDKR010000183.1:0-4883 GCA_041172005.1 Pseudomonadota bacterium | reverse complement strand
CGCACGTCACTGACGTCAATGCCCCAAGGCTGCGCACCGGTCACAACCTTCAACACCTCAGACTTCACATCCGCCATCAAGGTTTCCCGTTGGGTCGACAACAGTTCCCTGACAGTCCGCTTGTTGATCGCTTCTTGGAACGCATTTCGAACCACCCGGTTCAGCTGAGTCGCACCCGCACGCTCATCTAGGCCGACGTTACGAATGTAGCCTGATGGCTCAGTGATGCGCCATTTCACATACCAGTCGATGATCACACGTTGCTTTTCAGCTGTCAGCATGGGTTCTGAATCCGTGCTGTTCAGCGTCAGCAGACGCCTGTCGATGTAAGAAACATTTTGAAATGGCGGGGGCATCTTGAAGTTAAGCCCCGGCTCCAGAATGACTTCCTTGATTTGCCCGAGGGCATAAATCACGCCGAACTGGCGCTGGTCAACCACAAACAACATGGAACTGACCAAGGCCAGAACCACCAGCAGCGAAGAAGCAAATAATCCAACTCTGTTCACAATAAATCCTTAGCGAGTACGTGACGTGTCACGGGCGCGTGTTTCCGCGCTGTTCGAAGGTGCCGAGGTCATCGGCGGCAACACGGCTGCACTTGATGACTCAGGGCCAGGTTTGGCCGTGCCGCTCTGCCCGCTCGCCTGCATGAGCTTGTCCAGCGGCAAGTACAACAGGTTGGAACCCTGCTTCGAATCCACCAGTACTTTGGTCACATTGGTGTAGACCTGCTGCATGGCGTCGGTGTACATGCGGTCACGCGTCACCTGAGGTGCCTTTTGGTATTCGGTCAGAACAGAGCGAAAGCGTTGCGCGTCACCTTGAGATTGGGCAACAACGCGAGCTTTGTAGGCTTGAGATTCTTCTTGCAAACGTGAAGCCGAACCGGTTGCGCGTGGAATCACGTCATTGGCGTAAGCTTCAGCTTCGTTCTTGGCACGTTCCCGCTCTTGACCAGCCCTGAGGACATCGTCAAACGCGGCTTGTACTTGCTCGGGCGGGCGCACACCGCTTTGCTGCAAGTTGATCGCCACCACTTCAACGCCGACTTTGTAACGGTCAAGAATAGTCTGCATCAAAACGCGGACGCGTGGACCGATCTGATCGCGCTCTTCAGCCAACGCTGAATCCATGCGCATCTTACCGACCACTTCGCGCACAGCTGTTTCAGCAGCTTGCACGACTGTGGCGGTAGGGTCGCGCGTCTCGAACAAGAAAGCGCGCGCATCGCTCAAGCGGTACTGCACGGCAAACTTGATTTCGACAATATTTTCGTCTTCGGTCAGCATGGCTGACTCGCGCAAACCTGTCGCACGAATGATGTTGTCACGGCCGACATCGACGGACCGGATCTGCGAGACAACGACCACTTCGTGACGTTGAACCGGGTACGGCAAGCGCCAGTTAAAACCAGCGCCGACGGTTGAGTTGTATTTGCCGAACTGCGTGATGACGGCTTGTTGGCCCTCTTGCACTATGAAAAAACCGGTTCCCAGCCAGATCAGTACCGCCACGGCACCGATCAAGCCAACGCCGACACCAGCCGCCTTCATGTCCGGCTGAAAACCACCTGAGCCGCCGTCATTGCCACCGCCACCAAAACCACCTTGCGGACGATTGGCACCACCTTTGTTGCCACCGAAGATCCCGCCCAGTTTGCGGTTGAAATCACGCCACAGCTCGTCTAAATCTGGCGGACCTTGGTTGGCACCCTGCTGCCTTGGCCGCTGTTGTGGCGGATTGACGGGCGCATTGTCGTCTTGACCAGCGGCCGGCTTAGAGTCATCAGATGACGATACGGGCGTCTTGTCTTCTTCACGACCCCAGCGTGGATCGTTCAAATTAAACATGCCTAGCGCGCGCTGCTTCAGCCGTGCGGGCAAGGCCGTGACCGTCTGCAGTACAGGGTTTAGATTCATGGGGCAAATTCTCTTGTTTTAGATAACTTTGACATTGTGCCTAATCAGGCAAGAGTCTCATCGGTATGGGGACTTTCATCTACAGGCAAGGTGCCAACCTGCTTGGCCAGTACTTGCCGCAACAAAGGCAGACCTTCACCGGTCTTGGCACTGACGAAAACGCGCTCAAGGGGTCTGGGGGTCTCGGAGACAGGGTCATTCACCTCGAACACATCACTCATCTGGAGCGGCCAACGGTCTTTTTCAATGGCGTCCAGCTTGTTGAAAACCAAAAGCTGCGGAACTAGGTCGGCACCGATTTCAGCCAACACACGCTGAACCTGCTCGATCTGCTCTAGGTAGTCTGGATTGGAGCCATCGACCACATGCAGCAGCAAGTCGGCCTCCGCCGCCTCTTGCAAGGTAGCTTGAAAAGCATCGATCAAACCGTGTGGCAAGTCGCGAATGAAGCCCACGGTGTCAGACAGCGAAACGGAGCGTGCCGCATCTCCCAAGTACAGCTGACGTGTGGTGGTGTCTAGGGTGGCAAACAGCTGGTCGGCCGTGTAGGCGCGAGCTTTGACGAGTGCATTGAAGAGCGTTGTCTTGCCAGCATTGGTATAGCCCACCAATGAAATAGTGAACGAGTTGCGCCGGTCACGCTGCTTGCGCTGCGTCTGCCGTTGGCGTTTAACCTTGGTCAGCCGCTCTTTGGTCCGCTTGATCGATTCACTGATCATGCGTTTATCGAGCTCAATCTGCTTTTCGCCGGGACCGCCGCGCACACCGGCACCGCCGGTTTGGCGCTCTAGGTGCGACCAACGCCGAACCAGCCGGGTAGATAAGTATTGCAGCTTGGCGAGTTCGACCTGCAACTTGCCTTCGTGGCTGCGCGCGCGCTGGGCAAAAATCTCAAGGATCAGCAAGGTCCTGTCGTTGACAGGCATGTCGAGAGTGCGTTCGAGGTTGCGCTGCTGCGCTGGGCTGAGCGACTGATCAAACAAGATTTCGGTGGCACCGCATTCACGGGCCATCATCTTGATTTCTTCAACCTTGCCGGTGCCCACGAATAGCGCAGCATCAGGCGCTTTTCGTTTGCAAGTCATGCGTTCAACTGGCACGAGGCCAGCTGTTTGCGCAAGCAGGCCTAGCTCTTCAAGTTTGTCATCGAAATTGGCATGCCCAAAGTCGACCCCTACGAGAAGGACTGACGTGGAAGCTGGAGGACGTGTGTCCACGGAACTCAGCTTGCCGGGCCCTCTTCGGATTCGGCCGTGGAGAAGTTCACGGCACGTCCGGGGACGATGGTTGAAATAGCGTGCTTGTAGACCATCTGCGTGACGGTGTTGCGCAGCAACACGACGTACTGGTCAAAAGATTCGATCTGACCTTGCAGCTTGATGCCGTTGACGAGATAAATCGACACTGGCACATGCTCACGACGCAAAGTGTTGAGGAATGGGTCCTGCAACAGCTGACCTTTGTTGTTGTTATTGCTCACGATATTCTCCGTGTTCTAGAGTAGTTGTTTAAGACTCTTAACCTTACCACAGCACTACAGGGATTACCTGTAGTCCTAGTCCGAATCTTTGTCGGTAAAGGGGTTTGTTGAGGTCTTCATTTGAATCCGCATCGGCGTGCCGACCAGATCGAACTCTTTGCGAAAGCGCCCTTCCAGATAGCGCTTGTAAGACTCACTGACATGCTCCAAAGAGTTGCCGTGAATGATGATGATCGGCGGGTTCATGCCGCCTTGGTGCGCATAGCGCATCTTGGGGCGGAACATGCCGGAACGCTGCGGCTGCTGGAACTGCACAGCTTCAAGCAACAAGCGCGTGAGGACCGGCGTGGACATCTTGCGATTGGCCGACGCATGGGCCTGGATGATGGACTTCCAGACGGGCGCCAAACCTTGCCGCTTGATAGCAGAGATCCGATGAATCGAGGCGAACTTGAGAAAGCCCAATCGCGTTTCAATCGAGCGTTCCAACGTTTCGCGCTGGTAACTGTCGACTGCATCCCATTTGTTGATAGCCAAGACCACGGCACGCCCCGACTCTAGGATGTAGCCGGCGATGTGTGCGTCTTGATCGGTCACCCCTTGCGTGGCATCCAGCAGCAGCAGTACTACATTTGAATTTTCGATGGCCTGCAAAGTCTTGACGACGGAAAACTTTTCAATCGCCTCAAAAACCTTGCCTTTGCGCCGCAAACCGGCGGTATCGATCAATTCGAACTTTTGCCCAGCACGTTCAAAAGGTACTGAAATCGCGTCGCGCGTGGTGCCCGGCATGTCGAAAGCCACCAGCCGTTCTTCACCCAACCAAGTGTTGATGAGCGTGGACTTGCCAACGTTCGGGCGACCAGCGACAGCCAGCTTGATGACGGTCGGATCATCGGGTTCGGCGTTCTCATCGGGGTCAGGTAGCTTGAGTGGCTCCAGCGCCATGTCGATCAGCATCCGCATGCCTTGGCCGTGTGAGGCTGAGACCGCGAGCACTTCACCCAAGCCCAGCTCAAAGAACTCGGACAGTTGCACACCGCCCTCTTGCATGCCTTCTGCCTTATTGGCTGCTAGCAGCGTGGGGATGCCCAACTTGCGCAGGTATTTGGCAATGTCGTAGTCTTGGGCGTTCAAGCCGGCACGGGCGTCCACCACGAAGATGACGACGTCTGCTTCAGCCACCGCTTGACGCGTCTGCTTGGCCATTTCTTTGTAGATGCCGGAAGCCGCGTCAGGCTCAAAACCACCGGTATCGATGACGATGTATTCCTGCGAACCCAATTGGCCATTGCCGTAGTGACGGTCTCGCGTGAGGCCGGCATAGTCGGCCACAATCGCATCCCGCGATTTGGTCAGGCGGTTAAAAATCGTCGATTTGCCCACATTCGGGCGGCCCACCAGGGCGATTACAGGTTTCATCAAAATCTTAAGACGGGCTCTGCTAAAGGGCCTGTTTATTGGGGCTGAAAGCCGAAAAT
>JBEDKR010000182.1:0-4904 GCA_041172005.1 Pseudomonadota bacterium | reverse complement strand
CCATGTGCCACACCACGTAGCCTGAATATCCGGCCGCTACCAGCATTGGGAAATGGAGCCGTACCCCTTTGTAGCGCATTTGCCCGGCAACTTCTCTGGCCAGCAAGCCGCCGACCACCAGACCCAAGCCCCAAGTGATCAGCGAAGCCAATGCGGCGATCACGCAGACAAATACATACGCTTGAACGGGTGTTGCCGGGATGCTAGCCAACGAGGCCAGCAGGCGTTTGACTGGCCGGGTATTGGCCAGCGCATGGCCGAGCATCAAAATCAGCGCCATCTGCGTCATGAAGGCCAACAACCCTGACAAACCGTCGCCCCCCAGTCGCGGATCACGTCAACAGTGCTGGCGCCTGTCAGCGTGACAGCCAGAATGGCATCCATGGCGCTCAACACGATGACAAAAACCAGTGCGCTTGGAATGTAGCGCTCGACCAGCGTGTTAATGGGACGCATACACGCCGCAGCAAAGTGTGGCGAGGGATTGAGTTTTGGAGGGGGCATGAATTCCTCGGAAGTACAAATCTAAAGTCTAATCATTTATAAAGACTATAACGATGTACTTCGTGGCGACCCGCTAGGGTAATCACGTGGGCACTTCAACCCATACCGTCCTGCGTGCCTCGTCAGTCGACCTTGGCGCCGGAAACCTTCACCACCTTGGCCCATTTACTGGTTTCAGCTGCGATCAGTTTTGTAAACTCCAGCGGCGTGTTGCCACTTGGAATCGCACCTTGGAGCATTAGCTTTTCTTTGATGGCTGGCGTGTTCAGTGACTTCGCAACTTCTTGCTGAATGCGGTTGACGATGTCAGGTGGCGTGCCGGCGGGCGCCAACAAGCCAAACCAGCTGCTGGCTTCGAAGCCTTTCAGTTTGGCAGCTTCTTCAACCGTTGGCACGTCCTGCAACACGGCAGAACGCTGGCTACTGGTGACTGCAAAAGCCTTCAGTCTGCCGCTCTTGATATGTTGCAAAGCGGAAGGCAGGTTGTCAAACATCACGTCGGTGTTGCCAGCTACCAAATCAAGCAAGGCTGGGCCGGAACCACGGTAAGGAAAATGAACCATGAAGGTGCCAGTCATGCTTTTGAACAACTCGCCAGCCATGTGAATCGAGGTGCCGTTGCCGCTAGACGCCATGTTCAGTTTGCCGGGATTGGCTTTGGCGTAGTTGATGAAGTCGGGCACGCTGTTGATGCCAAGCGTGCGGGCTTTTTCGGCATTCATCACCATCACATTGGGGACGCCGGCGAGCATGGTGATCGGCGCGAAATCCTTGATCGGGTCAAACGGCATTTTGGCGTACAGCGACTGGTTGATGCCGTGGGTGCCGACCGTGCCCATGAGCAGGGTGTAGCCGTCTGCGGGTGACTTGGCAACGACATCGGAGCCTAAATTGCCGCCAGCGCCACCTCGGTTTTCAATGACGAAAGGCTGTCCAAAGGCCTTTGCTAGTTCAGGTGCGATGGCACGCGCCAAGATGTCCGTGGTACCACCTGCGGCAAAGGGCACGATGATCTTGACGGGACGGTTGGGCCAAGTTGATTGCGCAAAGGACGGCAGAGCCAACAACGCAGAAAAGGTCATGACGCTGGCCGCTCCCAGTGAGCCGGACAGGGCACATAGGAGCGTGCGACGTGGTGAGGATTTCAAAGACATGAGGACCTTTTCTATGGCGAAAAATTGATAACGGCTGAGGCGTCTTGCAAGCAAAGACGCAAGTCGTCTGTTTGTAACGCGAAGCGGTCAATTTAGCGAGTGGGATAACCCGAATCAGACGGCATACAAGACAAACCACACATAAAAAAACCGCTTGGCTCAAAAGAGCTCAAGCGGTTTTTTCCAAAAGCAGACGCTTTAGTCGGCGAACTTACCGGCAGCTTCAATCAAAGGCTTGAGCTTGGCAGTTTCAGCGGCAACAAATGCCTTGTGAGCAGCGGGTTCGACGCGCTTGTCGTTCACCACCACAGCACCCAAACCTTCTTGTTTCTTGATGAATTCAGGGTCTTTCAGGGCAATCTTCAGAGCGTTGTTGATCTGCGTCAGAACCGCTGGTGGCGTGCCTTTAGGCGCATACAGACCGTGCCAGATGGTCAACTCAAAACCCTTCATTCCGGCTTCCTGCAAGCTCGGGTAGTCTTTGAGCAACTTGTTGCCTGACATCGATTTGGCGGTAGTCACAGCAAAAGCTTTGACTCGGCCGGCTTCGATCTGGCTGGTGGTGTTGGTGGTCTGGTCGCACATGACGTCGACCTGACCGCCGAGCAGCGCATTCATGGCGGGTGCCGTACCGCTGAAAGGAATGGTTGTCATAGCTTCGCTGGCCTGCAGACGCGACTGCCACATTAAACCGCACAAATGGGAAGCTGACCCCAAACCGGCGTGAGCGATGTTCATCTTACCGGCGTTGGTTTTGATGTAATTTTCAAAATCGCGGTATGTATTTGCAGTCAGCTGAGGCTTGCCAATCAGTGTCATCGGGACTTCGTTGATCATTCCCAGGAACTCAAAGTCCTCAGACACCTTGAACGAGAGCTTGCGGTACAGGCTGGGCGCCGAGGCCATGCCGATGTGGTGCAGAAGCAGGGTGTGGCCGTCCGGATTGGCACGGGCTACCTTGGCGACGCCAATCGTGCCGCCTGCACCATTGACGTTTTCGACCAAGAAAGTCGCGCTGCCGCCCATGGATTTGCGCATAGCTTCAGCCAAGTCACGCGCAACGCGGTCGGTTGGGCCGCCAGCTGTGAACGGAACTACGAAAGTGACGGGCTTCGAGCCGGGGAAGGTTTGGGCTTGGGCCAACACGGCTGCAGCGGCAAATGCCAGAACGAACAGTTTTTTCATGTGAAAAATTCCTTGAAATGAGGCAGTTATTCTAGTGCTTTGCCTGAAATTGAAAAAAGTTGTATGTTGGATATCGTTAAACTCGGTAAGGTGTTATGCGTAGCTGCGTGCATCTTCGATCACCAAACCGTCGTTGGGCAAGCTGCCAGCGCTGATAAGGGCGACATCCGCGCGCAGTTTGGTGACGTCTCTAATGGCATTTTCAATTCGCGCAGCCAAGCCGTCTGGCGACGCCGAGACCTCAAGTTTGAGCGTCATCGCGTCATTTGCCATTTCGCCGGTCACCACCAGCCGCGCTTTGAGCACTTCGGGGAAGCGTTTGACGATCTCGGCAATCTGCCCTGGGTGGACAAACATGCCTCGCACCTTGGTGGTCTGGTCGGCGCGTCCCATCCAGCCTTTGATACGGGTGTTGCTGCGCCCGGTGGGGCACAAACCGGACAGCACGGCCGATAAATCCCCAGTGCCGAACCGGATCAGGGGGTAATCGGGGTTGAGTGTTGTCACCACCAATTCACCCACTTCGCCTTCGGGCACTGGGTCGCCCGTGCCGGGACGGACGATCTCGACGATCACGCCTTCGTCCACGACCAAGCCCTGCCGTGCCGAGGTTTCGTAAGCAATCAGACCGAGGTCGGCGGTGGCGTAGCACTGGTAGCCTGCAATGCCGTTGCCTTCCAACCAGTCACGCAAAGAGGGCGGAAAGGCTTCGCCCGACACCAGCGCCCGCTTGACACTGGAGATGTCCGAGCCACTGGCTTGGGCTTTTTCTAGCAGGATACGCAGGAGGCTGGGCGTGCCGATGTAAGCATCCGGCCGTAGGTCTGCAATAGCGGCGAGTTGCTGTTCGGTCTGGCCGGTGCCGGCGGGAAAGACGCTGCAGCCGATCGCGTGCGCACCCGATTCCATCATGAACGCGCCAGGCGTCATGTGGTAACTGAAAGAGTTGTGGGCTAGGTCACCTTCACGAAAGCCTGCTGCGAAAAGTGCGCGGCCGAGCCGCCAATAATCGGGACGTGCGACATCGGGTTCATAAATGGGGCCGGGCGAGGCAAAAATACGCGGCATTTTTCGGCCCCGCACCACGGCGGCAAAGCCACCAAATGGATCGGCCGGACGACTGGCTTGCTGGCGTTCCAGCAGCGTGTGTTTACGCGTGACCGGCAAGGTAGCAAGCGCAGCCCACGAATTAAGGCTAGAGGGATTGATGCCCGCCAGTGTTTGCACGGCAGCGGAACTGTGCTGCTGCGCGTGAGCGATCAATCCCGGCAGGGACGCGATCTGAGCCGCTTCGCGCTCGGCAGGGTCTCGAATTTCAAGTGAGTCGAAATGTTGTCTCATGGTGCTTGCCTTAGGCCAACCAGCGCTTGCGCCGCTTGTAGCTTTTAACGTCTTTGAAACTTTTACGCTCGCCACCGCCAACACCCAAGTAAAACTCTTTGACATCTTCATTGCTGGCCAAGTCGCTGGCTATGCCATCCATCACGACACGGCCACTTTCCATGATGTAGCCGTAGTCGGCGTATTTCAACGCCATGTTGGTGTTTTGCTCGGCAATCAGGAAGGTGACCTTTTCCTTTTCGTTCAGGTCTTTGACGATGTTGAAGACTTCTTCAACGATCTGCGGTGCGAGTCCCATCGACGGTTCGTCGAGCAGCACCATGCTGGGCTCAGTCATCAGCGCACGGCCAATCGCGCACATCTGTTGCTCGCCACCAGAGGTGTAGGCGGCTTGCGATGTGCGGCGTGTTTTCAAGCGAGGAAAGTAGTTGTAAACCTTCTCCAGATTGGCCGCCACTTCGGCCTTGTCTTTGCGCGTGTAGGCGCCCGTCAATAAGTTTTCTTCAATGGTCAGGTGCGCAAAGCAGTGGCGCCCTTCCATCACTTGGACCACGCCGCGCTGGACTAAATCAGAGGGCGAGAGGTTTTCAATGCGCTCACCGCGCAGCTCGATCGAGCCTTTGGTGACTTCGCCGCGCTCACCTTTGAGCAGGTTGGAGATGGCCCTCAAGGTGGTGGTTTTGCCAGCGCCGTTGCCGCCCAGAATCGCCACAATCTTGC
>JBEDKR010000181.1:0-4976 GCA_041172005.1 Pseudomonadota bacterium | reverse complement strand
ACAAAAGGGGTGAGGTAATCCAGCACCTCGGATGCCAATTTGCAGGCGACCCGCATGCCTTCAATCCCGGCGGCGTCTTTGTAGGTAGTACTCATAATCTTTATTATCCACCCAGCCGAAAACCAGTGTGACGACCGGGCTTCGCTTGAGCGCATAAAGGGCGACTGAGCACTGATAAAATTCGCCTCTATCGCCCAACCCCGGACCAGGCCACCAGCCGACTCCGACAACCACAAGGCACTCGCCACCGTGACCCTGCATCTGACGACTTTCGAGGGCGAATCCCGCGGGATCAACGCCCTTAGCGACTTCCGCGCCCAGCAACTGCTTCCCCGCCTGCAAGCCATCAACGACAAAATAACTGGCATCAGCGCCCGCTTTGTGCATCTGGTGGCCACCGATGCGCCGCCCACAGAGGTCATGGAAACCCAACTTGAGGCGCTGCTGAACTACGGCGAGCCCTGCCATAACTGGCCAGCGAACACCACTGGCGCGTCATTTTTCATCGTCACGCCACGCTTTGGCACAGTCTCGCCTTGGGCCTCCAAAGCCACA
Organism: Pseudomonadota bacterium; assembly: GCA_041172005.1. GTDB lineage: Bacteria > Pseudomonadota > Gammaproteobacteria > Burkholderiales > Burkholderiaceae_C > Polaromonas. Next base: position 4,421 of record JBEDKR010000181.1, on the reverse strand, counting down.
GACATCGCCCACAGCTGCGGCTTGGCGGTCAAGCGCATTGAACGCATCACCGAGTACTGCATCTCGATCAAGTCCGGCCTGCTGGGTAAAACCTATCTGAGCCTGCCCCAACGAGCAGAAATTATTGCCTTGCTGCACGACCGCATGACTGAAAGCGTCATGACCGATAGGGCGCAGGCGGGCTCGCTGTTTGCGGAGTTGCAAGCAGCACCGCTGCAATCGATTGACGTGCTGGGTGGCGGCAAGGCCGCGCTGGAGGCCGCCAACATCGAATTTGGCCTAGCTTTAGCCGCTGATGAAATCGAGTATTTGGTGCAGGCTTTCACGCAGCTTCAGCGCAACCCGACGGACGTCGAGTTGATGATGTTTGCGCAGGCCAACAGCGAGCATTGCCGCCACAAAATTTTCAACGCTGAGTTCACCATTGACGGCGTGCCTCAAGACAAGAGCCTCTTCGGCATGATTCGCAACACCGAGCAGCTGAACCCGCAGCACACGGTGGTGGCTTACTCAGATAACGCGTCGGTGATGGAGGGTGGCAAGATTCAGCGGTTTTATGCGCAAGCTGCCTCTACCAAGGCTACGGCAGCTTCAACGTTACAGCCCTACGCTGCCCACGAAGACGTCTTGACACATGTGTTGATGAAAGTCGAAACGCACAACCACCCCACCGCAATCTCACCGTTCCCTGGCGCCTCGACGGGTGCCGGCGGCGAGATCCGCGACGAAGGCGCTACCGGCCGCGGCTCCAAGCCAAAAGCCGGCCTGACGGGCTTCACGGTGTCGCGGCTGTTCGACACCTCGTTCGGCAAGCCCGACCACATCGCCAGCGCCTTGCAGATCATGACCGAAGGCCCACTCGGGGGTGCGGCCTTCAACAACGAATTTGGCCGGCCGAACCTGGCCGGCTACTTCCGCGAGTACGAGCAAACCGTGAACGGTCAGCGCTGGGGTTACCACAAGCCGATCATGATTGCCGGCGGCCTCGGCACGATTGACGCTGGCCTGACGAAGAAAATTTTGTTCCCTGCTGGCACGCTGCTGATTCAGCTTGGCGGTCCCGGCATGCGCATCGGCATGGGCGGCAGCGCGGCCAGTTCCATGGCCAGTGGCACGAATGCTGCCGCACTGGATTTTGATTCGGTGCAACGCGGCAATCCTGAGATTGAACGGCGCGCACAAGAAGTTATCAACCAGTGTGCGCAACTCGGTTCAGCCAATCCGATTTTGGCGATTCACGACGTTGGCGCTGGCGGTTTGTCGAACGCCTTTCCGGAACTCGTTAACGACGCTGGTCGCGGCGCTCGCTTTGACCTGCGCGCTGTGCCGCTGGAAGAAAGCGGTTTGAGTGCCAAAGAGATCTGGAGCAACGAGAGCCAAGAGCGTTACGTGATGGCGATTGCGCCAGAGTCACTGCCGCAATTCCAAGCCTTTTGCGAGCGCGAGCGTTGCCCGTTCTCGGTAGTGGGTGTGGCTACTGAAGAAAAAGACCTCGTTCTGTTTGACAACGAAGCGACCAGCGCGGGGGCCACATCACCGGTTCAAATGCCGATGAATGTGCTGCTTGGCAAGCCACCCAAAATGCACCGTGATGTGAAGCGTCTCCCCACCTTCGTGACACCGCTTAATTTGACCGGCGTCGATCTGCAAAAAAGCGTGATCGACGTGCTGAGCCACCCGACCGTGGCTTCCAAACGCTTTCTCATCACCATTGGCGACCGTACCGTGGGTGGTCTCACGCACCGTGACCAAATGGTCGGTCCGTGGCAAGTTCCGGTGGCCGATTGCGCCGTGACCTTGGCTGACTACCAAAGCTTTGCCGGTGAGGCCATGAGCATGGGTGAGCGCACGCCGCTGGCCACCACCGACGCAGCAGCCTCGGGCCGAATGGCCGTGGCTGAAGCCATCACCAACTTGTTGGCCGCGCCGATTGAGTTACCACGCGTCAAGCTGTCCGCAAACTGGATGGCCGCTTGTGGTGAACCGGGGCAAGACGCCGCGCTGTTTGAGACCGTCAAAGCCGTCGGCATGGAGCTCTGCCCGGCTTTGGGCGTGTCGATTCCGGTCGGCAAAGATTCACTGTCGATGCGCACGGTGTGGGACGACAAAAAAGTCACGTCACCGGTCTCGCTCATCGTCACCGCTTTTGCCACGCTGGCCGATGTGCGCGGCACGCTGACGCCGCAGCTGAACACCGATGAAGCCGACACCACGCTGATTCTGATTGACCTTGGCAAAGGCCAAAACCGCATGGGCGCATCAATCTTGGCGCAGACGCTGGAGCGCGGCGAGGGCGCTGTGCCAGACCTCGACGATGCGCAAGACTTGGTCAACCTCGTCAACGCCGTCAACGCCTTGCGCGCGCAAGGCGAGATCTTGGCGTACCACGACCGCAGTGACGGCGGCCTGTTGTCAGCCGTCTGCGAAATGGCTTTTGCTGGACAAGTCGGCGTGTCTTTGAACATCGACATGTTGCTGGTCGAAGGTGATGGTATTTCAGACAGCCGCATGGACACGGGCGACAGCAAAAATTGGGCTACGCAAGTCAGCGCGCGCCGCGACGAACTCACGCTCAAAGCCCTCTTCAATGAAGAGCTAGGCGTGGTGATTCAAGTGCGTACAGCAGCCCGTAACGAGGTCATGCAGGTGCTGCGTCAGCACGGCTTGTCGAAGTTCAGCCACTTCGTTGGCAAGGCTCGGCCGCAGCACGCCGCGCTGGAGGTCGGCAAAGGTCAGATTCAAGTTTGGCGCGACACCAAAATGGTCTTTGCCGCCAAGCTGCAAGACCTGCATCAAGTCTGGGACGCCGTCAGCTGGAAGATTTGCCAGCAGCGCGACAACCCAGCCGGTGCCGATGCTGAGCATGCGTCCGTTGGCGAACCGCTAAACGCCGGCTTGCATGTTTATCTGCCGGAGTCATTCAAGGCAACAGTCACCGCACCGGCGTTGAATTTGTCGCGTCCGCGTGTGGCGATCTTGCGCGAGCAAGGCGTCAACTCACACGTTGAAATGGCCTACGCCTTCACACTCGCCGGCTTTGAAGCCTGCGACGTCCACATGACGGATTTGCAAAGCGGCCGCGCCAAACTGGAAGACTTCCAAGGCGTCGTGGCCTGCGGTGGTTTCAGCTACGGTGACACCTTGGGCGCTGGCATCGGTTGGGCCCGCTCGATCATGTTCAACGCGGTGTTGGCAGACGAGTTCAAAGCTTTCTTTGCACGTTCAGACACCTTCGGTTTGGGTGTGTGCAACGGCTGCCAGATGTTTGCTGAACTCGCCAGCATCATCCCAGGTGCCGACGCTTGGCCGCGCTTCACCACCAACCTCAGTGAGCGCTTTGAAGCCCGCTTGGGCCAGGTCGAAGTGCTGGACTCTCCAAGCCTTTTCTTGCAAGGCATGGCGGGTGTGCGTTTGCCAATTGCGGTGGCTCACGGCGAAGGTTTTGCCAACTTTTCCCGTCGCGGCAATGCTGCCAAAGCGATGGCGGCGATGCGCTTCACAGACCATCTCGGCCAGCCGACCGAAGCCTATCCGGCGAACCCGAACGGCAGCCCCGGCGGGCTGACGGCAGTGACCACGGCCGATGGCCGCTTCACCGCGATGATGCCGCACCCTGAGCGCGTTTTCCGCAATGTGCAGATGAGCTGGACGACAGGAGACATCAAGGACTTTAGCCCGTGGATGCAAATGTGGCGCAATGCACGGCAGTGGGTTGGTTGATCTCTTTTATTCCGGCACGCTTGTTGCGTTCGGGTTCTTTGAAAATTGAATTGTTTTTAATTCAACAAGTCACAAGGGCAGTTATTTTATGAAGCGACACTATTTAAAGTTGGCAGCAAGCATCGGCCTAGCGATGGTCACCGGATGGGCTGCTGCGCAGTCGTACCCGGCCAAGCCCGTGCGTCTCGTCGTGCCATTCCCACCGGGCGGCGCGACCGATATTCTGGCGCGCGCTATCAGCATCAAGGCGGCAGAAAAACTGGGCCAGCCGATTGTGATCGACAACCGGGCTGGTGCAGGCGGCACCATTGGTTCGGCCATGGTGGCCAAGTCACCAGCAGATGGCTACACCTTGCTGATTGGTACCGGCAGCACGCATTCCATCGGGCCGATCATCAACCCTAAAATTCCTTACGACGTGGTGAGTGATTTTGAGCCCGTGGTTTATGTCGCCAAAACCGCCAGCGTGCTTGTGGTACCGGCCAGCTTGCCGGTTAAAAATTTGGCTGAGTTTGTGGCACTGGCCAAGGCCAAGCCAGGACAACTCAACTATGGCTCCAGTGGCAATGGCACGAACAGCCATCTCAGCAGCGAGCTTTTTAAAGCGCAAGCGGGTGTTTTCATCACGCACATTCCCTACCGCGGCACCGGTTTGGTGTTCAACGACATGATGTCGGGCCAAGTTCACATGTTGATGGACA
>JBEDKR010000180.1:0-4977 GCA_041172005.1 Pseudomonadota bacterium | reverse complement strand
TCGTCGCGAGTCATGGACGCACCTGGGGACTGTTCGCCATCGCGCAAGGTGGTGTCAAAAATAATCAATTTGTCGGTCATCTCGTGTCTCCTGAAATCTACTGAACTCATTCAATCCGTCAATCTGCAATGGTAGCGCTGACAGGGGCCACATCGCCGCGCCCCGCTTGGCTTCGCTGCAGCCCTGAGAGGATGGCCTTGAGCGAAGCAGAAACGATATTGCCATCCATGCCAACGCCAAAAAGCGTTTCCTCATTGATGCGCAGTTCGAGGTAAGCCACGGCCTGCGCGCTGGCGCCCGATCCGATCGCATGTTCGCGGTAGTCAAGTACTCGCACCACCTGCCCTGTGGCCGCCATCAGCCCGGCCACAAAGGCGTCAATCGGTCCGGTGCCGCTGCCGTGAATGGCGCGCACTTGGGCGCCCAAACGCACGTCAGCCTTGATGCTGAAAACCTTGCCACCTGCCTGCGTGCTTTCTTCGATCATCAGGCGCTCAGGAGCGACCACGGTCTGCACACCATAGGTCGCCTGAAACAAAGCAAACAAGTCTTGCGCCGTGAGTTCTTTGCCGCTGCTGTCCATGACACCCTGCACCACTTGACTGAACTCGATCTGCAGGCGACGCGGCAATTCAAGGCCGAATTCATGCTCCAACAAATACGCAATGCCGCCCTTGCCTGACTGGCTGTTGACGCGAATGACGGCTTCGTAGCTGCGGCCAAGATCCATCGGGTCAATTGGCAAATAAGGCATGTCCCAGACATCACCATCACGTCGTGCCGCGAAAGCTTTTTTGATAGCATCTTGGTGCGAGCCGGAGAACGAGGTGTAAACCAAATCACCGGCATACGGATGACGCGGATGCACCGGCAGTTGGTTGCAATACTCGACTGTGCGCCGCACTTCATCGATGTCCGAGAAATCAAGACCGGGCGAGACACCTTGTGTGTACAGATTGAGCGCGATGTTGACCAGATCGACGTTGCCGGTTCGCTCGCCATTGCCGAACAAACAACCTTCAATCCGGTCAGCGCCGGCCATCAAGGCCAACTCGCCGGCGGCTGTGCCGGTGCCGCGATCGTTGTGCGGATGAACCGAGATGACGATGGCGTCACGCCGCGCCAGATGCCGGTGCATCCACTCCATCATGTCGGCAAAAATATTCGGCGTGGAATGCTCGACCGTCGACGGCAAGTTGATGATGCACTTGTGCTCGGGCGTCGGTTGCCACACGTCAGTGACGGCATCGACCACGCGTTTTGAAAACGCCAACTCAGTGCCAGACCACATCTCAGGCGAGTATTGAAAAGTCCAGCGCGTTGCTGGTTGGTCTGCCGCCAGCTGCTGAAACAAGCGCGCGTTGGCAGTCGCGAGTTGGACAATCTCGTCCTCGTTCATGCCAAGCACAACCCGGCGCATGACAGGTGCCGTCGCGTTGTAGAGATGGACGATGGCCTTCTTCGCACCTTGGAGCGCTTCAAACGTGCGGCGAATCAAGGGCTCGCGCGCCTGTGTCAGCACCTGAATCGTGACGTCGTCCGGGATCAGGTTCTCGTCGATCAAACGGCGCAAAAAGTCATATTCTGTTTGCGATGCGGAGGGGAAGCCCACTTCAATTTCTTTGAAGCCAATCTTCACCAGCATCTCAAACATTTTGAGCTTACGCGGAATATCCATCGGCTCAATCAAGGCTTGGTTGCCGTCGCGCAAATCGACACTGCACCAGATCGGCGCAGCCGTCAGAACGGTATCGGGCCAAGTGCGGTCGGTCAACTTGACCGGTGTGAAGGCTTTGTATTTGCTGGAAGGTGTGTTCAACATGTTTGTCTCGACAGTGTGAAAGTAAAAAAACAAAACCGACTTGCCAATGAAAAACGGCCCGTTGCTGATGCAAACGGGCCGTTGAGGGGATAACGCGTGCGCGCTATCGTCTCCGCCCAAAGGAAGATAGTAGTAGTGCGAGCGAAATCAAATTCATAGCAGTCAATGTATCACAAAATTTTGGCGCTCGATCAAGACAAGGGCTATGACCGGCCTGGTTTTATTTGTGCAAACCACGCTCGTCCGGTTCATCGGTTGAGGTCGAAATAACGCTGGTTTGCAAGCCCTTGGTTTTGCGCCAGCCGTACAGGGCGTAGCCCGAAAAGCCGTAAATCACGAACAAGGCGAACATCACGATGGGCGGGTGAATGTTGATCACCGCAATGCCCAAAGCAATCGCCACGATCACCACGAAGGGCACGCTGCGCTTCAAGCTCAAATCCTTGAAGCTGTAAAAAGGCACGTTGGTGACCATGGTCAAACCAGAATAGAGCATCAGGGCAAACATAGGCCAGCGGACCTCTTCACCGCTGATACCGAGGTCGGTCAACAGCCAGATAGCTCCGGCCACCAACGCAGCCGCAGCAGGTGACGGCAAACCTTGGAAAAACTGCTTGTCAACCACAGCGGTGTTGACGTTGAAACGTGCCAGTCTCAAGGCGGCACAAGCGCAATACACAAAGGCCGCAATCCAGCCCCAGCGCCCAAGACTGGTCAGAGCCCACATGTAGGCGATCAAAGCCGGGGCGGCACCAAAAGACACCATGTCAGCCAGCGAGTCCATCTGCTCACCAAAGGCACTCTGCGTGTTCGTCATTCGGGCCACGCGGCCATCTAGACTGTCCAGCACCATCGCAGAGAAAACGCCAATGGCAGCAAGATCGAAGCGGCCATTCATGGCCATCACGATGGCGTAAAAACCACCAAACAGGCCCGCCAGCGTGAAGAGGTTGGGCAGGATGTAAATGCCCTTGCTGCGCTTGCGCGCCAAGACTTCACCAGAAGCCAATTCAGAATCTTCACCATCACTCATGGGACACGCTCCAGGTCGGGTTAACCGCCAGTTCGTCAGCAGCATTTAAATACGGAGGCAATACGCCATCAAGCATGGAGGATAACAAACGCCGCGTCGGCCTCGTCATCCAGCTGGCATGCTGAGACTTCAAATAAAAAAGCCGCGCAATCGCTTGCGCGGCTTTGGCCGATCACAGTACGGGCTAATAAGGCCCGATCCGCATCAGTTGCGCGTCTGGTCGACGAGCTTGTTTTTGGCAATCCAAGGCATCATGGCGCGCAGCTGAGCACCCACCACTTCGATGCTGTGATCGGCGGTGTTGCGGCGGCGAGCTGTCATGCTTGGGTAGTTGGTGCGACCTTCCAAGATGAACATCTTGGCGTACTCACCACTCTGAATGCGCTTCAGGGCGTTGCGCATGGCTTCACGCGACTGTTCGTTGATGACTTCTGGACCGGTCACGTACTCGCCGTATTCGGCGTTGTTTGAGATCGAGTAGTTCATGTTGGCGATACCGCCTTCATAGATCAAGTCGACAATCAGTTTCAACTCGTGCAAGCACTCGAAGTAAGCCATTTCAGGCGCGTAACCAGCTTCAACCAGGGTTTCATAACCCATCTTGATGAGTTCAACTGCACCGCCGCACAAGACGGCTTGCTCGCCGAACAGATCGGTCTCGGTCTCTTCTTTGAAGTTGGTCTCGATGATGCCGGCCTTGCCGCCACCATTGGCCATGGCGTAGGACAGGGCCAAGTTACGGGCTTTGCCGCTCTTGTCTTGATGCACAGCCACCAGATGTGGAACGCCGCCACCTTGGGTGTACGTGTTGCGAACCGTGTGGCCTGGTGCCTTTGGAGCGACCATCCAGACGTCGAGGTCAGCACGTGGGATGACTTGGTTGTAATGCACGTTGAAACCGTGCGCAAAGGCCAGCGAAGCGCCTTGCTTGATGTGCGGTGCGACGTTGTTGGCATAGACCTCGCCGATTTGCTCGTCCGGCAGCAAGATCATGACGACATCGGCAGCCTTGACGGCGTCATTGACTTCCATCACGGTCAGGCCGGCTTTGCCGACTTTGTCCCATGAAGCGCCACCCTTGCGCAGACCGACCACGACCTTGACGCCGCTGTCGTTCAAATTTTGTGCGTGCGCATGGCCTTGGCTGCCGTAGCCGAGGATGGCGACTGTCTTGCCCTTGATCAGGCTCAGGTCGCAATCTTTGTCGTAAAAAACTTTCATTCTTATCTCCGAATAGGTTTTGGCGAAAATGCCCTTCGACAGGCTGAGGGCGAACGATGAATCTCAATCGCCACAAAAATCCGTCCGCGCCCCGCCTGTCGAAAACGCGCGAACGGACAACTGAACTTCAGACCCGCAGGATTCTCTCACCCCGGCCAATGCCGCTCGCACCCGTGCGCACAGTTTCCAAAATGGCACTGCGCTCGATGGCTTCCAGAAAAGCGTCGTTCTTGGTCAGGTCACCAGTCAGCTCGATGGTGTAGCTTTTTTCGGTGACGTCGATGATGCGACCGCGAAAAATATCAGCCATGCGCTTCATTTCCTCGCGCTCTTTGCCGACCGCGCGAACCTTCACCATCATGAGCTCTCGCTCGGTGTAGGCGCCTTCGGTCAGGTCAACCACTTTGACCACTTCGATGAGCCGATTCAAGTGCTTGGTAATCTGCTCGATGACGTCGTCCGAACCGGTGGTCTGGATCGTCATGCGCGACAAGCTGGGGTCTTCCGTGGGCGCCACGGTCAAGCTCTCGATGTTGTAACCCCGGGCAGAGAAAAGACCGACCACACGCGACAGCGCACCGGGTTCGTTTTCGAGCAGGACTGCAATGATGTGTTTCATATAAATGGATTCCTCTTTTCGCTGCCCTCCCCGGCACACGGTAATGTGCAGGCTCGGCAGGCAATAGATTCGTCTTGAATCGGGTCAATGGATTAAATGGGGAAGGCGCTTTAAAACTTAAAGGTCTTCGCTTCCCAGCAGCATTTCAGTGATGCCCTTGCCAGCCTGAACCATCGGGAAGACGTTCTCGGTCGGGTCCGTGCGGAAGTCCATGAACACCGTGCGGTCCTTCAGGCGGCGCGCTTCACGCAACGCTGGCTCCACATCTTCAGGACGCTCGAT
>JBEDKR010000179.1:0-4990 GCA_041172005.1 Pseudomonadota bacterium | reverse complement strand
GCGGCAGGTGGAGCCACAGCGGCGGCCACACCCGCCGATGCCACTTGGGGTGTGGGTACAGGGGTAGCAGCGACCCGCAGACCGCCTTGAATCTCAAGCATGATGAATTCCTTCCAATCCCGCCGTTCAAACGGATGACACAACCAGCCTCCCCGAAGGGAAATGGAGCTTTGGTCATGGTGTATCGGAGGCAGATCTTGGAACTTGAGCGAAATTTGTGATTTAGTTCAAAAAAACATTTTTCCGGTCATTGCGAGCACTGCGCGGCAATACATGACCCAAGGATTGCCGTGCTGCGCTCACAATGACGAGGTTTCAGCTTAGAGAGCTCAACACAGCGTTACTGGTTGGTGTAGATTGACATCATGCCGTCGAAGCTGGTTTTCAGGCTGGTCTTCTGGCTGTTGATGTTGCCCACCAAGCTTTCCATGGCCGCGAACTGCTTGGTGTAGCGGTCTAGCAGCGCTTGCATGCGGACCTGCAAGACTTCCAAGGTAGCCTTGAGTTTGTCGGCTTGGGTGTTGGCGTTGGCGCTTTGGGTGAGCAAGGCACCGTCAGGCGCTAGCATCGCTGAGATTTTGCGAAAGGCATCGCCAGCAATGCCGGCGCCGTTGGCCGCAAAGGTCAAACCCGTCACGGCAGCACCGTCGGCGTCAGTCGCCGAGAGGGTGAAACTGGACGAGCCCGTGCTGCCCATGACCATGATTTTGTAAGGTGTCGTGCCCGTTGAGTCTTGCACCAATTGCGCCGAAAAACCTTGGTTGCTGGCATTGATGGCGTCGACCACTCCCTGCGGCGTGGTGCTGGCATCAGGGATCGGAACAACAAACGCGCCACTGTAATTCACCAGCGTGACCGAGAAAGCAACTCCAGAGTTGATGCTTGTTGTGGCAGCGGCGTAACCGCTACTGGTGCTAAACGGCGGGCTGGTGGCGCTGCGGTTGTTCTGGTTGCCGGTGAAGGTGGTGACCACATCTTCGAAGTTGCTGGTCAGTGCGGCGTCGAGCTTGGTGGAATTCAAGGTCATGACACCTGTGCGGTCGATGCTCAGACCCATCTGCCACAGCGCACTGACGTTGGTACCGGGAGAAGATGACTCGCCCAACAGCATTTCGCGCAGCTGTGAGCGGACTTGGCGAACGACGGAGTCACCCACCAGGGTGGCGCCATACGTGTCTAGCGTTGATTTTGAGTTGCTGACCTCGGTGAGGATGTTGTTGACATCGTTATAAGCCGTGACCAAGTCATTGATTTTCGCTTTGATCGACGTTGTGTCTCGCGTCAAATTGATGCTTGCAGTCGATGCGCTTGAATTAAGGGTGAGCGTGACACCGTCAATGGCGTCGGTCACGGTGTTGGAACTCCGTGTGTAAGTCACGCCATCCACGGTCAGAACCGCGTCGGCCGCAGCTGTTTCGGTGAAGCCGAGTGCGGTGAGCACGGTGCTAGGGGTGGTACTCATGCTGAATGCACCGTCCGTACCGTCAGTGCCTGAGAGCACAACCTTATAAATAGGGGAAGTTGTGCTGCCAGTGTTGACCAGTCGGGCCGTGACCGCTAGGTCCGCGTCGTTGATGGCATCGACCAGACCCTGAGGGGTGTCGTAGCCGTCTGCAACAGTGACCGTGACAGTCGAGCTGATGCCTGTGATGGCCTTGGTGCTGTTCGCCGTCGTGCCGAGGTTGATGCTGGCACCCGTCAGTGCCACTGAACCCGCCGTGTTGACAGCCGTCACGCCCGTCGTGCTGGTTTTAGCGTTGATAGCGATCGCCAGGTTGTCAAACTTCTGGACGGTGATGGCGATGTCCGTGACGTTGGCGCTGGAATCGGATGTCGCAGTCACCGTGGATCCACTGACCGTCCCAGTCGTAAAACCACCCGTAAAGGTGCCGCTGTAAGTACCTAGGGATGCGCTGGTTGTGTTGGAGCTGGTTGCTGTGGCTGCTGACATACCGCTCGTCAGGCTTGCAAAGGCTGCAGCGACATTGGCACTGGTCATGGCGGCAGTTGCCGTGAAGGTCATGCCGTTGAGTGTCGCTTTTTGTCCGGCGGCCAAATTTGCAAATGTGACTACAGACGTTTCAGCAACTGCCGTGCTTGAGGGCGCAGCCGTAAAAGTTGCTGCATCATCAAGAACAGATGTGTAGACAGCCGTAGCGGTGGTCGTCGCTGCGGAAGCATAGCCGGCGGTGTTAGAACCCGTGTAAGTACCTAGCGCAGCACTCACTGTGTTCCTAGCCGTGACCTCAGCGGCAGTTTCCGCCGTTAAGACAGCTGAGAATGCTGCGCCGACTTGAATGGCTGTCATTGCACTTGTGGCGGTGAAGGTCAAGCCATTCACCGTAGCGGCTTGTCCTGCAGCCAAAGCACTGAACAAAACAGTCTCTGTTGATTTTGAAGCTGAACCGACGACAAATGTTGAAACCGGGGTCGCTGATGCGGAGCCAGAAGCCGTGACAACGGTGGGGTCGGCCGACACCGCATCGATGGCGGTGCCGTTGATGCTCAGGCCTGAAACCGCAGCGGTGGAGGTGGATGTTGCGGCTATCGCGTTTGTACCAACCGTCAAGTCCATGGTGAAACCGCTACCAGCATTCAAGGCGGTCGAGCTAGCAGCAAAGACAGTGGAGATATTGCGCTGCGCGCTGGCCAGCGAAGTGATGGACACCGAATGGCTGCCGATCGCCGCGCCAGTTGAGGAGGTCACACCGACAGCCGAGGTGTTGGAATTGCTGACACTGCTCGCGCTGAAGCTGCTAGCGTCTTTAAGAGCGATGAGCGACTCGTTCATGGTTTTAAGCATGAAGCTGACCGCGGAGTAACCCGAAACACGGGCTTCGCTTTTAGAGATCTTGGTGTTGATCTGCTGTTCTTGCGGCAATTTTTCGGCATCTACCAAGCCTTGCGCCAAGGCAGCAACGTCAACACCGGAACCTGCGTTCAAGGCGGTGATGATGCTTTGCGCACTGGCACGCTTTGCGGCTTGAGTAGCTTGTGCAGTGGTTGCAGACGTACTGGCCGTGCTGGTGGACGTGATTGCAGTGGTGGCCATGAGGTACTTGCCTTAAAAATTTACTTGATAGGCGCACTGCCCAAGCTCTACTAATCGGTCAGCACGCGCATTTCTTGAGCCCGAGCAAGCCGATCCATCAATTGATGTAGTTGAACAAGCTGAGTTTGGTGATCTTGCCGAAGCTGCTTTGGGCGGCTTCAAGGGCCAGCAGCTGCTTGTTCATTTGTGTGATGGCTTCGGCGTAGTCGAGGTCTTTGATCGACGACAAGGTGGTTTTCAGGCTGAGGCGGGTTTCGTCGAGCACGGCGGTCTGGGCGTCGACCACGTTCATGTCGGTGCCGATTTGGGCCAAGGCCAGCGTGGTGCCGTTTTGCAAAGCATCCATCTCGCCAATACCGCGCTGCATACCGGCGCGGTCGGAGTTCTGAACGGCTGCGGTGAGTTGGTCCAGCGCTTGGAAAAAGCCAACGCCACTGGTCTCGCCAGCGGCGTCTTGCCGAACCACGCGCACAAAGGCGTCAGAGCCGGAGCGGTTGATCTGCACACTGCGCTGGTCACCCACCGACACGCGCATGCGGGTCTGGTCGCCTTGGTAAGCCAGCGCACCCGACGCGTCTGCCGCAAAGGCGGGCTGGCTGACGCGGCTGCCGGCAAAAAGGTAGTTGCCCATGCTGTCTTGGGTGTTGGCCAAGCTCAAAATTTGGTCACGCAGGCCGCTCATTTCAACCGCCAGAGCTTGCCGGCCGGTAGCGCCTACCGTGTCGCTGGCGGCTTGGACCGAGATTTCTTTGACGCGCAGCAGCAAGTTGCTGACGCTTTGCAGCGCGGTCTCTTCGCCCTGCAAACGGGTTTGCACCGCGGTGAGGGTTTCGGCGTAGCTGTCTTGCCGGTTCATGACCGATTGCAGGCGCTGAATGCTGGCGGCTTGGTTCGGTGCGTCGCTCGGGTTGATGATTTGCTTGCTAGAGGCGAGCTGCGCCTGCGACTTGGCCAGACTGGCCTGCACGTTGCCCATTTGCTGGGTGGCACGGTCAAACAAGGCGGTGGTTGAGATTTTCATGGGTGTTCCTGAAGTTCAGCGCGGCCATCAACGAACAGCCAGAACCGCATCAAAGAGCGTTCCGGCCACTTGCATGACCTTGGCTGAGGCTTGATAAGCCTGTTGAAAGCGAATCAAATTGGCGGCCTCTTCGTCGAGGCTGACGCCAGACACTTGGTCGCGCGCGGTCACAGCTTGGTCATGCACCACGGTCAAGGCTTGCTTGGCAATGGTGGCTTGGCGTGAGATGTTGCCCATGTCATTGACATGGTCGATGTAGGTTGCGCTGATGGTTTTTCCGGCGATCACGCCCACTCGCTCAAGGTCGGCCAAGCGCAACATGTTTTCGTTGTTGCCGGTGCCGTCGGTGTTGCCGTCCAAAGTGAAGTTGTCACCAGCTTTGGGTGATGTCGAGAAGCTCAACTTGAGCCCACGGTAGTCAATACCGTTGTTCAGTTGGCCAGCGTCAAAACTGCGGTCAGCCAACACCGTGCCGGTGCGGGTGTCGGTGATGGTGTAGCGGTCTGCTGCCGTGAAGGTGAGCTTCATCGGCTGTGTCCGCAAGACAGCGGCGGTGTCGGCCGGTGCGCCCGCGTAGGCAGCCGCCACAGACGCCGTGCCGCTGCCGGTGACAAACACCAAGACGTCTTCGGGCGCCGTGCCTTTGATGGTGGCACTGGTTCTAAAGCCCAGTCGGGCCAAGTCTGCCGGCGAGCCAGCATCACCAAAACCGATCTCGACCGGGGTGTCTTGGCCATTCACCAAAGCACGCTGAACCTGCACCTGACCGGTGTAAATAGCTGCGGCTATATTCAGAACGTTGCCGGTCGAATCACTCGGTCCGACGGTGATGTCTTGGCCCTGTTGACCGGCGACGTTCGTCAGTATCACTTCACCGTCACGCGAAAAGCGAGCCTCAACGCCGGTGGTCGAGGTTT
>JBEDKR010000178.1:0-4997 GCA_041172005.1 Pseudomonadota bacterium | reverse complement strand
GTCCATGGCAGGCGTTCGGCGTTTTGCGTCATCTCCAGGCCGGAGGTGGCGACGCCGCCCGCATTCGCGGCTTTGCCTGGCGCAAACATGATCTTGGCCTTCAAAAACACGTCGACCGCGTCGAGGTTGCAGGGCATGTTGGCGCCTTCGGCCACGCACTTGACGTCGTTTTTCAGCAGCGTGCGCGCATCGTCGGCATTCAGCTCGTTTTGCGTCGCGCAGGGCAGTGCGATGTCGACTGCAACGCCCCACGGTTTTTGGCCGGCTTCAAAGCGCAGCCCGAGTTGTTTGGCGTAGGTTTCGACGCGCCCGAAGTTCTGATTTTTGATGTCCATGAGCAGCGCTAATTTGTCTGGCGTGAAACCAGCTTCGTCGATCACGGTGCCGCCGGAGTCGGAGGCGGTGATGACTTTGGCACCCAGAGCCATGGCTTTTTCGATGGTGTATTGCGCCACGTTGCCAGAGCCCGAGACCGCCACGCGCAGCCCGTCAAGGCTCCTGTTTTGCCGCGCCAGCATGTCTTGTACAAAGTACACCAGACCGTAGCCGGTGGCCTCAGGGCGGATCAGGCTGCCGCCGAAGGACAGTCCTTTGCCGGTGAACACGCAAGCGGCGTTGTTCGAGAGCTTTTTCATCATGCCGGTCATGAAAGCCACTTCACGGCCACCGACGCCGATGTCGCCTGCTGGCACGTCGGTGTCGGGCCCCAAGTGGCGATACAGCTCGGTCATCAGCGCCTGACAAAAACGCATCACTTCGTTGCGGCTCTTGCCCTTGGGATCAAAGTCAGAACCGCCTTTGCCGCCGCCCATGGGCAGGGTCGTCAAGGCATTTTTCAGGGTTTGTTCAAACGCCAAAAACTTCAGGATGGACAAGTTCACCGACGAGTGAAACCGCATGCCACCCTTGAACGGACCGATGGCCGAGTTGTGCTGAATCCGAAAAGCCCGGTTGGTCTGCGTCTGCTGGCGGTCGTCAACCCACGACACCCGAAACTGAATGACCCGCTCCGACTCCACCAATCGCTCCAGAATGCCGGCGTCGGCGTACTGCGGGTTGGCTTCGATGAAACCCCACAGACTGCCCATGACCTCGTGAACCGCCTGCAAAAATTCCGGCTGATGCGGGTCGCGGGCTTGGACGTAGTCTAGAAAGTCGGGGAGGGTTTTGTACTTCACTTCAGATTCCTTGTCCGGGGACTCACCAACCGTTGAATAAATGGCACCAAATGAGTGCTTGAGTATGCATCGTCTTGTTCCCTGAGCCCTTAAAGCGTCCAGTCGTACTCAATCGTGATGGGCGCGTGGTCCGAAAATTTCTCGTCTTTGTAAATTGCTTCGGAGCGCGCTAAGGCTGCCAAAGCCGGTGTCGCCAAGTGGTAATCGAGTCGCCAACCGACGTTCTTTGCGTAGGCTTGGCCGCGGTTGCTCCACCAGGTGTAGCAAGCGTCGGTGGTGGTGGGTTGCAGGTGGCGGTAAACGTCGACCATGCCGCCGCCTTCTGATGCGCCGAGTCCTGCATCAGGTTGCGCTGATTGCAAGAGCGCGGTCATCCAGGCGCGTTCTTCGGGCAAGAAGCCGCTGTTCTTCTTGTTGCCTTTGAAGTTCTTCAAGTCGATTTCTTGGTGCGCGATGTTGATATCACCGCACAAGACGACCTCGCGGCCATCGCTTTTGAGGGCCTGCAAGTGTGGGGCCATCTCGGCCAAGAAGCGAAACTTGGCGGCTTGCCGTTCCTCACCCGACGAGCCGCTGGGAAAGTAACTGCTGATGATCGACAACTTGGGCGCGTGCGTGCGACCCGGCCGGTCAAAACGCAACTCCACATAGCGGCCTTCCGCGTTGAATTCACTGGCGCCGTAGCCGACGATGACGTCGCTCGGTTCGTGCCGTGTGTAGACGCCGACGCCTGAGTAGCCTTTTTTCTCGGCGAACTGGAAATGCCCCTTGAGTCCAGCCAGCGATTCAAAACGGCCGGCCATGTCCGGGGCTTGGGCTTTGATCTCTTGCACGCAAATACAATCGGGCTTGGCTTTTTCGAGCCAGGCTTCCACGCCTTTGCTGGTGGCTGAGCGGATGCCATTGAGGTTGAGGCTGGTGAGTTTGAACAAGGAATTTCCCATGACGACAAGTAAGGTGGCCAACGAGATGTTGGCCCAAGAGTTTGTGCAATTCTCGCTGGATTGCGGCGTGCTCAAATTTGGTGAGTTCAAAACCAAGGCCGGGCGCATGAGCCCTTACTTTTTCAACGCCGGTTTGTTTGACGACGGCGCCAAGCTCGGACGCCTCGCCAGCTTCTACGCCAAGCGCTTGGTGTCCAGCGGCATTGAGTTCGACATGATCTTCGGCCCCGCCTACAAAGGCATTCCGCTCGGCGCGGCTGTTGCCATCGAACTGGCTCGACTGGGCAAAAACGTGCCCTTTGCCTACAACCGCAAGGAAGTCAAAGACCACGGTGAAGGCGGCAGCTTGGTCGGCGCACCCTTGCAGGGCCGGGTGCTGATCGTTGACGACGTGATGAGCGCGGGCACCGCCGCGCGTGAGTCGATAGCCCTCATCAAAGCCGCCGGCGCGATTCCTCACGCCGTGGTGATTGCCTTAGACCGTCAAGAAATGGCGACTGAAACCCAGGCCGACGGCAGCATCAAAGATGTGCCCTACAGTGCCGTCCAATATGTGCGCTCGCACGAAGGTTTGCAGGTCTGTGCGATTGCGGAGTTGTCTGATTTATTGGCTTTTTTGGCGACCCAGCCGGGCAACGAAATGGGCGAGCACTTGGTGCGTGTGCAGGCTTATCGGGAGCGTTACGGGGTGATGTGAGGCGGCCTTGAGGCTAACCGCTTAAACCCCGTAATACCGATCCGCCCGGTGGTTGACGCTGATCACCAAATTCAAAGCCAGCGCACCTAGCAAAGACAGCAGTGCCTGGCTGGATGTGGTGACCGAGAACGCCACCAGCAAGATGCAGGCGTCAATGGCCATTTGCACGTTGCCGGCACGCCAGCCGCGGGACTTTTGCAAGTAGACCGCCATGATCGTCACGCCCCCCAAACTGGCGCCGTGGCGGATCAGAATGAGGATGCCGGTTCCGGCCAGCAAGCCCGCCATGACGGCCGCAAAAACAGGGTTCAGGTGCTCGAACCCGATCCAGCGCGGCAGCAGTTCGACATAGACCGCAAGCAAGCCCACGGCGGAAAATGTCTTGGCCGTGAAAACCCGCCCCAGCTTGTGCCAGCCAAAGACGTAAAACGGCAGATTGATGACGAACAAGGCGGCCCCTAGCGGATAACCCCACACGTAATGAACGAGGAAGGCCACGCCGGTCGTGCCGCCGGTGAACAGGCTGGCTTCGCGAAACAGGCAGACCGCCAACGCGACAAACAGGCAGCCGGTCAACAGGCCTTGCGCGTCTTCAAAGATGCTGTGCTTGGCAGGCGCGTGGGCGATGGTTCAGCCCAGCTTCTTTTTCAGCAACTCGTTCACCTGCGCCGGATTGGCCTTGCCCTTGGTTGCCTTCATGGCTTGACCGACCAGCGCGTTGAAGGCTTTGGTGTTGCCGGCGCGAATCTCTTCGACGTTTTTGGCATTCGCTGCCAGCACGTCGTCGATGATTTTCTCCAGCTCACCGCTGTCATTCATTTGCTTCAGGCCCTTGGCGTCGATCAACGCGTCGACGTCTTGGCCTTCGCCCGTCCACAGTGCGTCGAATACTTGACGCGCCGTGTTGTTCGACAGCGTGCCGTCGGCGATCCGGCTGATCAGCAGGCCCAGTTGGGCGGCGCTCACCGATGAAGATTCCACCGTCTTGTCTTCAGCGTTGAGTCGGCGCGAGAGTTCGCCCATGACCCAGTTGCTGGCCAATTTGGGTTGGCCGCAAGCCGCCACCGTCGCTTCAAAGTAAGCCGCAATCGCTTTGCTTTGCGTCAGCTGGCCAGCATCATAGTCGGACAGGCCGTGGCTTTGCACATAGCGTTCAGCCATCACGCGCGGCAGTTCGCTCATCTCGTTGCGGGTGCGTTCAACCCACTCGCGGGCTATCATCAGCGGCGGCAAATCCGGATCAGGAAAGTAGCGGTAATCGGCAGCGTCTTCTTTGCTGCGCATGCTGCGCGTCTCGCCGGTGTCCGGGTCAAACAACACCGTGGCCTGTTGAATCGCGTGGCCGTCTTCGATCTGTTCGATCTGCCAACGTACCTCGTAGTCCATCGCCTGCTGCATGAACTTGAAGCTGTTCAGGTTTTTGATTTCGCGGCGCGTGCCGAGTTCTGCGCCGGGCTTGCGCACCGAGACATTGGCGTCGCAGCGAAAGCTGCCTTCTTGCATGTTGCCGTCGCAAATACCGATCCAGGTGACGATTTTGTGCAGCTCTTTGGCGTAGGCCACGGCCTCGGCTGTCGAGCGCATGTCGGGTTCTGTGACGATCTCCAGCAGCGGCGTGCCGGCACGGTTCAGGTCAATGCCGGTCATGTCGATGAAGTCTTCATGCAGCGACTTGCCGGCGTCTTCTTCGAGGTGGGCGCGCACCAAGCGCACGCTTTTCTTTTCGCCATCGAGGAAGAATTCGACACTGCCGCCTTGCACCACCGGGATCTCGAATTGGCTGATCTGGTAGCCCTTGGGCAGGTCGGGATAAAAGTAATTTTTCCGGGCGAACACGCTGCTCTCGGCAATGTGCGCGTTGACCGCTAAGCCGAACTCAATGGCGCGTTGCACGGCACCCTTGTTCATCACCGGCAAGGCGCCGGGCAAAGCGAAGTCAACCGCTGATGCCTGGGTGTTGGGCTCGGCCCCAAACGCCGTTGGCGCACGGCTGAAAATTTTCGAATGCGTGGTCAGTTGCGTGTGGGTTTCAAAGCCGATGACGACTTCGTAGCCATGTACCAACAACGATTTGGCGGGCGTGTGGCTCATGCTGCCGCTCCTGGTTTGCGTTGATGCCAATCAGTGGTCATTTGGAATCTGTGCGCAGTGCTCAGCAACTGCGCTTCCTTGAAATAG
>JBEDKR010000177.1:0-5057 GCA_041172005.1 Pseudomonadota bacterium | reverse complement strand
CAGCGTGGCGTGGCCACCGCCGTTTTGAGCCGCGTTGCGCAGCAGCGCCGCCGCGTGGGCCGGTGCCCAGACCCAACGCAGACCGCCGTGCCATTCGATAAATGGGGACGAGGCCACGGCGGGCAAGGCCAGCGCAGGCGTGGTCTGCGGCACGCTCAGACGCCACAAACACAGGTCCGAGCTGACGGCGGTCATGGCGGAAGGAGGTGCTGCAAAAAACGGCAACGTCTGCTCGCGGCAAGCGTTCCAGTCGGCACTGGCTTGGGCTGGGTCCATGCGCGACACCTCGCCGCCTAGGGCAGTGACGTCAGCCGACATACGCGGACAAGCGGCATCGACCGCCGCCACCGCACCGCGCAAACGCACAAACAAAATATCGCGCGCCGGCTGCGCGCTGGTGTCATGAACCCAGCAACTGGCGTTCAATGGCAGCGGTTGACCACCCCAGGCGTTGAGCAAATCCAGTGCTTGCAGCTGTGACACACCCGCGCACATTAAGGTGGCTTCGGCCGGCGCTATCGGCAAGACCTTGAGCGAGACCTCCAACAACACGCCAAGCGTGCCGAGCGAGCCGGCCAATAAGCGCGAGACGTCGTAGCCGGCGACGTTCTTCATGACCTGCCCACCAAAGGTCAGCAGCTCGCCTTGGCCGTTGATGATCTTCACACCCAATATGTAGTCGCGCACAGCGCCCACGCTGGCCCGGGCCGGGCCGCTCAGGCCACTGGCCACCATACCGCCAACGGTCGCATTAGGGCCAAAGTGCGGCGGTTCAAACGGCAGGCACTGGCCCTGACTGGCCAGCAAGGCTTCGAGTTCAGCCAAGGGCGTACCGGCACGAACGGTCACCACCAACTCGCTTGGCTCGTAGCTCACTACACCGCGGTAGGCCGACACATCCAGTGGTTCGCCGATCAGCGGTTCACCGTAAAAATCTTTGCTGCCGCCACCGCGAATGCGCAAGCGCGTACCGGTTTTAGTGGCTTCGCGAACGCGTTTCGCAAGCGTGTCACTCAGGTCGTCAAATGAAGTTGTCATGTTGTCTGTCGTGTGTTCAGCAATGTCTGGGCTACCCCCGATGGTAAGCCGACCCTGCAGCTCAAGCATTTGATTTTTAGAACAACGCTTGTGTGATTTTGGGTGGCAATCGTTGACGGTCGTCAGTCACGGTAGAAATTCACTGGCAAACCCGGTACCTTGACACGCATGGCGAAGACACATCCGGAGTCTGGGAAAGCCTTTAATTCGGCGGCTGGGCGATTTTTGCTGGCTGTCGTCACGTAAAGGGTTTGCAGGTCGTCACCGCCAAAGCAAGGCATGGTCGGGCACTGTGCCGACAGCGGCCAATCGGCCAACGTCTCGCCAGCTGGCGAGAGTTGAAGAATGCGGCCACCTTCGAACATGGCAACCCAGTAGTTGCCTTCGACGTCGACGGCTGCACCATCGGGTCTGCCGCCATAACCTCCGTTGTTTTCCATACCAGCTTGCCAGCCCGCCGGCTTGCCCGGCCAACTGGCAAAGACGCGCGGCCGCGTCAAAGTGTTGTTGCCTGCGTTCCAGTCCCAAGCGCGAATGCTGTGACTCGGCGTGTCGGTCCAGTACAAGGTACGAGCGTCCGGCGACCAAGCCAGCCCGTTGCCAGTGGTCGCACCGCCGACTTGGCTGACTAACTGCGGCGTCTCGGCCCGGCCATCCAGTGACCACAGCTGCGCGTTGGCGGCCGTGCGCGTTTCGTCAATCGTACCGCTCCAAAAACGTCCTTTCGGATCGGCTTTGCCATCGTTGAAGCGCATGGTTGCCGTGTCGTACGGCGCTGGCACGATGAGCGCCAAGGTGCCGCCCCATTCACGCGCACGGTACACACCGCTGCGCAGCGCCACCACCAAGCCGCCTGACTCAGCAGGCGCCATGCAACCCGGCTCTGACGGCATGGCCCAGTTTTGCAGCACCCCGCTCGCGACATGTAACCGATGCAGCTGCCGACCCGGAATGTCCATCCAGTACAGCCGGCCTTCGGCAGGATGCCAAAACGGCGATTCACCCAATTGGTCGGGTATTTTGACAACGGTTTGCCAGGTCATGAAGCCCTTGGATAAGTTGAGCGGTGGACTGAAGTGCCCGCTGCCTTTCAACTGTAGCGGCAAAAGTAGCAGCGTCTACAGACAAAAAAAACAGCCCGCCAACTTGCGCTGGCGGGCTGAACATCCAAAGGAGACTCTCTCGCTTCAATCAACAGACGGCCCTGACAGCACGCCTGTTATCTAACTCAAGTTTCAACTCAACGGTTGTAGGCTGTTTCACCGTGTGAAGTGATGTCCAGACCTTCACGCTCATCTTCTTCAGAGACGCGCAGACCGATGGTCAGGTCAACCACTTTGAAGGCGATGAAGGACACCACACCCGACCAGATAACCGTGATGATCACAGCCTTGGCTTGGACCCACACTTGCGACACGATCGAGTAGTCAGCAGCAGCGATGCCAGTTGCTGTCACCCAGTCAGCCACGAAGCCAGGGCCGCCAAGGCTTGGGGAGTTGAAGACACCGGTGAGCAACGCACCCAAGATACCGCCGATACCGTGCACGCCGAAGACGTCCAGTGAATCGTCAGCACCGAGCATTTTCTTCAGGCCATTGACACCCCAGAGGCAGGCGAAACCAGCGATGAAACCGATGACCAGACCACCGCCAATACCGACGTTGCCTGCTGCTGGCGTGATAGCCACCAGACCAGCGACAGCACCAGAAGCTGCACCCAACATCGAAGCCTTGCCGCGCATCAGCGCTTCACCAAGGCACCAAGCCAACACAGCCGCTGCCGTAGCGCCCAGCGTGTTGATGAAAGCCAGTGCTGCGAAGCCGTTGGCTTCGAGTGCCGAGCCAGCGTTGAAGCCGAACCAGCCCACCCACAGCAGGGCGGAGCCGACCATCGTCAACGTCAGGCTGTGAGGCGCCATGGCTTCTTTGCCGTAACCAATGCGCTTGCCAACCATGTAGGCACCGACCAAGCCAGCGACCGCTGCGTTGATGTGCACGACAGTGCCACCAGCGAAGTCCAAGGCACCCGACTGCCAGATGTAGCCAGCTTTGGCGTTCATCGCGTCAACCACTTCTGCGGTTGTGTAGGCATCAGGACCCATCCAGAACCACACCATGTGGGCGATTGGCGCGTAGCTGAAGGTGAACCAGATGACCATGAACAACAGCACAGCGGAGAACTTCATGCGTTCGGCGAAAGCACCGACGATGAGTGCGCAAGTGATGCCGGCAAACGTCGCTTGGAAGGCGGCGAAGACGATCTCAGGAATGACCACGCCCTTGCTGAAAGTCGCTGCATTGGCAAAGGTGCCCGCAGCGTTGTCCCAGATACCGGCCATGAAGAGTCGGTCAAAGCCACCGAAGAAGGCATTGCCTTCTGTGAAGGCCAAGCTGTAACCGTAGATGAACCACAGCACCACGATCATGGAGAAAGTGACCATGACTTGCATGAGCACGGACAGCATGTTTTTGCTGCGAACCAAGCCGCCGTAAAACAGTGCGAGACCAGGGACAACCATCAGAATGACCAAAATCGTCGAGGTCATCATCCAAGCGGTGTCGCCTTTGTTTGGAACGGGAACAACTTCGGCGACGGCAGCAGCCGGAGCAGCGACCGCCGCGGCAGGCGCCGTGGCAACAGGTGCGGAATCAGCAGGGGCAGCAACAGACGTCGCTGCAGGAGCGGCCGCCGGCGCTTGTGCCATGACGGTGACACCGGAGGTCAGCAAACTCAACCCGAGGGCAAGGCTGGCAAGTAGTTTTTTCATGTCGATGTTCTCTTTATAGGTGGGGGCTGAGCCTTACAGCGCTTCTTTGCCGGTTTCACCGGTGCGAATGCGGACGACCTGCTCGAGGTTGTAAACGAAGACCTTGCCGTCACCGATCTTGCCGGTGCGGGCTGCGCCTTCAATGGCTTCGATCACGCGATCAACCAGCTCATCAGAGATGGCGGCTTCGATCTTGACCTTAGGCAGGAAGTCGACGACGTATTCAGCGCCGCGGTACAACTCTGTGTGACCTTTTTGGCGGCCGAAACCTTTGACTTCGGTGACTGTGATGCCCTGAACGCCAATGCCAGAGAGGGCTTCGCGCACCTCGTCGAGCTTGAACGGTTTGATGATGGCCGTGACAAGTTTCATGTTCGTTTTCTCCTTTTTATGAAAAAGCGGAGCGGCTGAAGCCGCTCCTGCTGGATTTACAGGGCTTTGGTGAGCATCACGATGAACGTGCCTTGATTGATGGACTTTGAGCCGCCTTCTTGGAAGCCCGTGATGAGGTTCTTCTTGTTGCCGCCAGCATAGAAGCCGTTCACGGTCATACCCTCGCCGAGGTCATAGGCAGCGCCGATGCTGTAGTCGACGTAATTAACTGCTAGGTCAACGTTCTTGGCGTCGCTAGTGAACATAGTGCTGCCGACCGACGCCTTGAGCGTGACTTTAGGCATGACTTCTTGCGCGAAGGCTAGGTTCAGGTAACCAGTTCCACGGCCATTCGATGTGCTCTCGCCAGTTGCAAAGTAACCTTTTGAAACTGTGTTGGAGTACTTAGCCGTGACCGGGCCGTAGCTGGCGGCAACGTAGAGCTCGGTGGTGTTGGCTTTGGTGGCACCCGGGTAGATGTAGGTCAGTGCACCGACGTCCATGCCGACATCACCCAATGGAAACTTGTAGCCGCCGTAGAGGTCAATTTCGACATTTGCATTGTCGCCAGCTGCCACGAAGTCTACGGTCGAGTTCCAGTTGCCGACGTAAAAGCCGCTGGCGTGCGCGTAGTCAACGCCGCCTTGCAGGGCTGGCTTGAAGCCCTTTGTTTTGGACGTGTCCTGATCTTGGCCGCGGTACTTGTAGTTGCTGACAGCAGAGATGTTGTACGAGATGGGGTCCACAGCTGGTGCGGCGGTCTGGGCGAAAGCCGAACCGGACAGGGCGACGAGAACAGCGAGGGTGACTTGAGCGGGTGCGAACTTCATGAATGACTCCGGTGTAGTGAAAAAAATCGATGGGTACCCAACTCCATTAG
>JBEDKR010000176.1:0-5067 GCA_041172005.1 Pseudomonadota bacterium | reverse complement strand
GTAACACCGCCCCATAGGCCCTCAAAAAAGCCGTAACGCACACTGACCATGGCCGGGGCGGAGCCGACAAACGCGCCAATTTTGGCGACGGGTATGTCTGCCTCCATCTGCACTTGCGGCGTCACCACCAGCGATAGAACCTGACCGGCGCGCTCAATTTGCCACGCCTGCGCTGCGACGCCCTGCCCGGCATCTTTTGCCGAGGCGCGAATCATCTCGCGCAGCTGCTGGCCGTCTGTGACGCGGCGCTCGCCCATGCGCAAGACCACATCGCCGGCCTGCAAACCGGCTTTGGCGGCGGCACCATCAGCCATCACTTCACCGATCAAAGGCTGCGTCAACGGCCCCATCAAACCAATGCTGCGAAACAAACGCGCATCCACCTCGCTGGCGTCCAGCTGGCTCAGGGGCAGAACCACTTCTCTGGTGGGGCCTTGATTGGCGTCTTCTTGTGGGTCTTCACTTGGACGGATTGGACCCGCAGACGTCACCACCAAGCGCAGGTCTTGACCCGTCATAGCGCCTTGCGTCAGCCGCCAGCGCAAGTCGGTAAAAGAACGCACGTCTTCCAGCGCCTCGCCACTGAAAGCGGCTTGAGCCACCCACTCCCCGCCGACCAGTCCGGCCCGCGCGGCCATGGACTCGGGCACAGGTGTGGCCAGCACGGCCTTCGGTTCCTCGGTACCGCCCCAATTGACCACGGAATAAAGCAAGGCGGCCAACAGCAAATTAGCGATCGGCCCTGCTGCCACCACCGCAGCACGGGAGCGCAAAGGCTTGTTGTTAAAGGCCAGATGACGCTCGGCCGCGTCGACCGGCCCTTCGCGCTCGTCCAGCATCTTGACGTAGCCGCCCAGCGGCAAGGCGCTGATCGAAAATTCAGTCGGATTGCCGGCGCAACGCCATGTGTAAAGAGGTTTGCCGAAACCGATAGAAAACTTCAACACCTTCACACCACAAGCCACCGCGACCCGGTAATGGCCGTACTCGTGAATAGCGATCAGCAGACCCAGCGCGACCACGAAAGCAAGCAGCGTCAACATCTCAAACTCCGATTCGCTTGACGTGCGCAGTCGCCACAGCGCGGGTTTGCTGGTCCAACGCCAACAGATCGTCAATGCCGCGAATCTCGCTCAGTTTGCAGGCATCGAGGCTGTCACGGTTGACGTGGTGAATCTGGTCAAAGCGGATTTGACCGGCCAGAAAAGCGGCGACAGCCACTTCGTTCGCGGCATTCAATACTGCCGTGCTGCCGACCGGCCCGTCCAGCACTTCCCAAGCCAGTTGCAAACCGGGAAAGCGCTGCGGGTCAGGCGCATCAAATGTCATGGTCGCGAGAGCCCGAAAATCCAGTGCACGCGCGCCAGAAGCAATGCGCTCCGGCCAAGCCAAGCCGTAAGCAATTGGCACCCGCATGTCAGGTGTGCCGAGCTGGGCCACCACCGAGGTGTCGCGGTACTGCACCAAGGAATGAATGATGCTTTGCGGATGAATCACGACCTCGATTTGCTGCGGCGTGACACCGAACAAATAACGCGCCTCGATGACCTCCAGCGCCTTGTTCATCATGGTCGCCGAGTCGACCGAAATCTTGCGGCCCATGACCCAATTCGGATGGGCGCAAGCCTCATCTGGCATGACGTGCCGCAAGGTCTTTGGATCGCGCTCCCGAAACGGTCCACCTGAAGCCGTCAGGATGATTTTTTCAACGCGTTCAGACCACGTGGCGGGATCTTCTGGCAAAGACTGAAAAATAGCCGAGTGCTCGCTGTCAATCGGCAGCAGTTGTGCGCCGCCTTGACGCACCGCATCCATGAAGACCTCACCCCCAACGACCAAGGCTTCTTTGTTGGCCAGCAGCAGGCGCTTGCCGGCCTTGGCCGCAGCCAGACAAGGCGGCAGCCCGGCGGCACCCACAATGGCGGCCATCACGGCGTGCACCTGCTCATGGGACGCAATCATCTCCAGCGCTTCAGGGCCAGACAAGACCTGCGTGGGCAGGTTGTTGGCGCGCATTTTGTCAGCCAGCATTTGTCCGTGCGGCAAACTCGCCATGACGGCAAAAGTCGGTTTGAAACGCTGGCATTGAGCCAACATGAGGTCGACCTGCGTGGCGGCACTGAGGGCAAACACCTCGAAGCGCTCAGGGTGCATGGACATCACATCCAGCGTGCTGACGCCGATCGAACCCGTCGACCCTAGAACCGTGACGCGTTGTTTCATTGAATTCATTTCAGTCTCAAAGACTGGCCAGCATCATCGCCAAAGGCAACGCTGGCAACAAAGCGTCAACCCGATCCAGCACACCGCCGTGACCCGGCAGCAAGCCGCTGGAATCTTTGGCCCCAGCGCTGCGTTTGACCAGCGACTCGACCAGATCGCCGACCACACTCATGGCCGACAGGAAAATAACTGCGAGCAGCATCACGGCCCCACCGTGACGGCTGAGCAGCGATGAGTAAAGGCTGGGGATGAGCGTTGCTCCACTGCGGTCAAGCCATGTCCAGCCAAGCGCTAGCAGCAGCACGCAGAGCATGCCGCCCCAAACACCTTCCCAGCTTTTGCCAGGACTGATAGATGCAGCCAGCTTGGTTTTAGTGAAGCGGCCACCAAAAGCTTTGCCAGCAAAATAAGCGCCAATGTCAGCCGTCCAGACCAACACCATGACCGACAACAAGAAGTTGACGCCCACGACGCGCGCCTGAGCCAAGGCCAGCCAAGCTAGCCAAATGGCCAGCGCGCCCAGCACCAATCGCAGCGACTTCGGAATCTGTGGCCAACCTTTGACCCCACTGCGCAACAGCCAACCACCGGCCAAAACCCAAGCCGCACCCACAGCGCTCCACAGCCACGGCAAAGATTGCGTCAACAGCCCCGAATACCAAGACAACAAGCAGGCCACCAAACAGGCCACACCCAGCAGCAGTGACAGCAGCTGACTGCAGCCATTCAGGCGACCCCACTCCCAACCACCTGCAGAAATAAGCACCAAAGTGATGGCACAAAACGGAACGTAAGACGGATAAAAAAGTGCTGGCAACAAAATCGTAAGCAACACCACCGCAGTGATCACGCGCTGTTTGAGCATCAGACGGCCTTCATGGTTTGTTGCGGCTGCGGCGTCACTTGCGCCGATTCATGCGCAGACTCTTGCGCCATTACTTGTGCCGAGGTTTGACCAAAGCGTCGCTCTCTTGAACGAAACACAGCAATTGCTTCGTCCAATGCAGCGTCGTCAAATTCAGGCCAGAGCTTGTCGGTGAAATGCAGCTCTGCATAGGCCGCCTGCCACAGCAAAAAATTGCTGATGCGGAGTTCACCGCCGGTGCGGATGAACAAATCCGGGTCTGGCACATGCGCGAGTGCCAGCGCTCGGTCAAGCGCCAACTCGGTGATGGGCTGGCCGCTGTCAGCGACTTTTTGTGCCGCCTGCGCTATATCCCATCGGCCGCCATAGTTGAAGCAAATGTTGAGCACCAAGCCAGCATTTGAAGCGGTGCTGTCTTCAGCGTTGGAAAAAGCCGTTTGCATCGCGGTTGAAAGCCGTTGTCGGTCACCGACGAAATACAAGCGAACACCATTTCTTTTGAGTTCAGCTACTTCACTGGTGACCGCGCGGGCCAGCAGGTCCATCAAGCCGGAGACTTCTTCGTGCGGGCGGTTCCAGTTTTCTGAGGAGAAAGCAAAGACAGTGAGCACACCAATGCCGCGTTTGACGCAGGCTTTGACGCAGTTGCGCAGCGCCGTCACGCCTTGCTTGTGGCCAGCGATCCGCGGCAAAAACCGCTTACCCGCCCAGCGCCCGTTGCCATCCATGACGATGGCAACGTGATGCGGTATGTTGCTGAGCACGGGTGCGGTCAAACGGCCATGATGTCTAGTTCCTTGCTGATGACGAGCTTATCGACATCAGCAATGAAACGATCGGTGAACTTTTGAATATCTTCCTGAGCACGACGCTCGTCATCTTCAGAGGCGAGCTTGTCTTTCACCAGCTTCTTGACGCCTTCATTGGCATCACGGCGCAGGTTGCGAATAGCGACCTTGGCGTGCTCGCCCTCACCTTTGACGATCTTGGTCATTTCCCGGCGGCGTTCTTCGGTCATGGCTGGCATCGGCACTCGAATCAGGTCGCCTTGTGCTGCTGGGTTCAAGCCGAGATCGGAGTCGCGAATCGCTTTCTCGATCTTCGCGCCCATGCCTTTTTCCCAAGGCGAGACGCTGATCGTGCGGGCATCCAGCAAAGACACGTTGGCGACTTGGCTGATGGGAACCATTGAGCCGTAATAGTCGACCTGCACGGTGTCGAGCAAACCGGGATTGGCCCGGCCAGTGCGAATTTTGGTCAGCGCTTGCTTGAAGTTTTCAAGCGACTGCTGCATTTTTGTTTCGGCGGTGGTTTTGGTGTCTTCGATGCTCATGGGTGCTTCTCCGGCTACAACAAAATTCAAGTTTACAAAAGAAGGGGCCAGGACGGCCAGTCCTTCAATTCAAATGTGGACCAGCGTGCCTTCGTTCTCACCCATCACCACGCGCTTGAGCGCACCAGGCTTGAAAATACTGAAGACTTTCACCGGCAGTTTCTGGTCACGACACAGGGCAAAAGCCGTGGCATCCATGACTTCAAGATTCTGGCTCATGGCTTCGTCAAAAGTGATGGTGTCGTAACGCGTGGCGTTCGGAACTTTGCGCGGGTCGGCGCTGTAGACGCCGTCAACCTTGGTGGCCTTGAGAACGATCTCTGCACCAATTTCTGCACCACGCAAGGCAGCGGCCGTGTCGGTGGTAAAAAATGGATTGCCGGTTCCGGCTGCAAAAATCACCACCTTGCCCTCTTCAAGATACTGCAAAGCTTTTGGCCGCACATATGGCTCTACAACCCGCTCAATGGCGATGGCCGACATCACGCGCGGTGTCAACCCGGCTTTATCCATGGTGTCACCCAGTGCCAGCGCGTTCATCACGGTGGCCAACATGCCCATGTAGTCGGCTGTGGCGCGGTCCATGCCGACCGAACCGCCCGCCACGCCGCGAAAGATGTTGCCGCCGCCGATGACGATGGCCATC
>JBEDKR010000175.1:0-5072 GCA_041172005.1 Pseudomonadota bacterium | reverse complement strand
AGCCAAAACAGCGGGCCGCACCGATGCCAAAATTGACTGACCCGACAAGCGCATGTGCACACCGGTCAAGTTTTTGTTGGCGTCAAACGAGCCGGTCAGCTTGCACATCATGATCGGGTGGTAGCGGCCCTGCGTCATGTCCTCTTCGCGCGTCCACATCAGTTTGATCGGCGTGCCCGGCATTTGCTTGGCAATGTTGACCGCTTGCGTGGTGTAGTCTTGAAACGCACCGCGGCGACCAAAACCGCCACCCAAATTGATTTTGTAAACTTCGCACTTCTCAGCGGCCAAACCCGAGGCGGCAATCACTGCGGCCAATGACGCTTCGCCGTCTTGCGTTGGCACCCAAGCTTCGCAACGCTCGGGCGTCCATTTGGCCGTGGCGTTCATCGGCTCCATGGTGGCGTGGTTCAGGTACGGGTAAAAGTAGGTGGCTTCGGTTTTATTGACTGCAGCGGTGAGCGCCGCCTTGGTGTCACCACGCGTGTTACCGACAAAAGCCTGCTCAGCGGTCAAGCCTTCTACCAGCGTCTTGGCAATCGAGGCACTTGAGACGGAGGCGTTCGGGCCTTCGTCCCAAACAATCGCCACTTGGTCCAGTGCGGTTTTGGCGATCCAGAAAGTGTCGGCCACCACGGCCACCGCCGTTTCTCCGACCTTCATGACTTTTTTGACGCCTTTCATGCCGGTCACTTTGCTGGCATCAAAGCTTTTGACCGTGCCACCGAACACCGGGCATTCTTTGATGTTTGCAACCAACATGCCGGGCAACTTCAAATCAATGCCATAGATCTGCTTGCCGGTCACTTTGTCGGCAAAGGTGTCAATGCGGTTCAAAGGTTTGCCGATGATCTTCCAGTCTTTCGGATCTTTCAGTGTGATGTCAGTCGGCACGGCAATCTTTGAGGCGGCGACGGCGACTTTACCGAAGGTGACTTTGCGGCCCGTTGGTGTGTGCGTGATCACGCTTTCTGCGGCAACACATTCGGCCACCGGCACTTTCCATTCGTTGGCAGCGGCTTGCACCAGCATCAAACGCGCAGCGGCACCGCCCTTGCGAACGTACTGCTCTGAGGTCCGGATACCGCGGCTGCCGCCTGTCGAAAAATCACCCCAAGCACGCTTGCGCCTGAGGCTTTCACCCGGTGTTGGATATTCAACCGTGACCTTACTCCAGTTGCATTCGAGTTCTTCGGCCACCATTTGGGCCAAGCCGGTGATGGTGCCCTGCCCCATCTCTGAGCGCACGACACGAACAACCACGGTGTCGTCGGGTTTGATGACCACCCAAACACCAATCTCGGGACTTGACTCTGCAGCTTGTACTGAGCCCATGAAAGACATTTGCAAACCAAGTGCCAAACCACTGCTAACGGCGGTGGTGCCAACAATGAAATGACGACGTGAAAGATCTGGGACGCGTGCGTTCATAGATGACCTCTTAAGCTTTAGCGACTGAATGAATGGCGGCGCGAACTTCTTGGAAGCTTCCGCAACGGCAAATGTTGGTCATGGCCTCGTCGATGTCAGCATCGGTCGGCTTGGGCTTTTTGGCCAGCAAGTCAGTGGCCGCCATCAGCATGCCGGACTGGCAAAAGCCGCACTGTGGCACTTGGTGCGTGATCCAAGCCTGCTGCAACTTAGTCAGCTTGCCGTTGACGGCCAGACCTTCAATCGTTTGAATTTTTTTGCCGACAGCAACACTGACAGGCAGCACACAAGATCGAACGGCAGCGCCATCCATCATGACGGTGCAAGCGCCACATTGCGCAACGCCGCAGCCGTATTTGGTACCGGTTAAACCCAACTGGTCACGAATGACCCACAACAAAGGGGTGCTTGAATCGACATCCACTTTGCGCGCTTTGCCGTTGACCGTCAATTGAATCGCCATCGAGAGACTCCTGAGAATAGTTATGTTTTGACATTCAGCCTCTCATATTATTGGGGTTTAAAAGACGCCGCAACCAAGGGAAAGCCCTTGGTTTTATGCCGCATCATTCAGCTCATCAACGTACAACCCGTATGCCAAGGCCTCTGCCAACAAGACTCAACATGAAAAAAATGGCCACACGCTGGCGATGAAACAAACGCCATCCAATACAAACCGAGCGCTGGGCTGTATGACTTTTCAAGTCAAGGCCAGCCAAGTAAACAAGCGGTGGACATCAATCTTCCGGGCAGCGCAAATTGGGGCAACGCTTCGGGCGGGTTTTGGGGTGGCCGTGTCGGGACCGAATATGGCAACACGTTTTTTGTGGGTGCGGGGATTGGCCGCACCAATCTGCGCAACTATTTCAATCTAAATTTTGACCCGAATGACGCTTAATGTGTGAGCGCCGGGTATCGCTGGAGTGCGCAAAATTTTGTGACGCTTCACGTCGTGCGAGACAAGCGCCTCAACCCGGACCAACAGCACGTTCATCTGGTCTATCGACGACCTTTTACCGACAAACAAAGACTGATCGTTGACCTGATTTACAAGACCGGCACATCAGAGGGTGGGTTCATCCGCCGCCGCGGCTTGATGCTGAGCTACGACTGGGGCGACGTCGGCCTGCGGATCGTATTGGCGACGCGCTACTGAAGGGACAGGCCTATCGGGAGCGGTCTCGCTTAAATAACACTCTGACAACCAATAAACTCCTTAGGACTCATAATCGCGAGCTGTATAAATAAATAGGCCTACGAGCAAATCTCGACAAGCGCCGCCAACGGAACGCATGAAAAATATATTTCTGAACGCATTGAGAACACTTGCGGGAACGCCAGGTGGAACGCGAATCGGTGATGTTGAGACAGGTCATGTCAGTTTTGTTCAAAAAGACCCTGTCTTAGCGCTTAAACAATTCAAAAGTACTGCAGCCAAGGGCGACGCTGCAGCGCAACTTGAGGTTGGCCATTTTTTTCGTGAGGGACGCGGCGTTCAACAAAACCTCGCCGAGGCGGTTCATTGGTACCGCCTTGCAGCCGTGCAGGGAAACACGACGGCGCAGTTCACTTTAGGCATCATTTACAACAACGGCGAAGGCATCATGCAGGACTTCACTGAAGCCATGCATTGGTACCAACTCGCGGCGCTTCAAGGCAATGCGAACGCCCAAACCAACTTGGGCCTGATGTACGAAAAAGGCCAAGGCGTCTTGCAAGACAACGCCGAAGCCCTGAACTGGTATCGGCTCGCGGCCATTCAAGGGCAGGTCGTTGCGCAGTACAACCTGGGCCTGATGCATGAAAAAGGTGAAGGCGTCACACAAGATTTTGCCGAAGCCTTGAAGTGGTACAAGCTTGCCGCATTGCAGGGGCACGGCGAGGCGCAGGGCAACTTAGGCGTCATGTATGCCAAAGGCGAAGGCGTCGCCAAAGACGACCAAAGTGCCCATATGTGGTTCAACATTGCGGCCGCAGCCGGTAACAGCGTCGCCATCAAAAACCGTGATGCGATGACTAAAAATATGAGCGCCCAACAAATCAGCGACGCACAAAAAATGGCCAGAGACTGGCAAGCCGGGCGTGTTTTGCCTAAATGAGCTGACGCTCAACTCGGGCGCCCAAATGCAAAGTCACGCAAGGCGTGATGGTGAATCCATTCCGACACGGGCTGCCAACGCGCCACCGCTCTGAATGACCACTCGGTTAACACCGCCAAGGTGACGTCACCAGACCAAAGCCCGGGCCGAAGACTATTTTTATAGCCGGGCGAGTCAAGAAATGAGCTGTCATAAGACAGCGACAAACTGATCAGAAGAAAAAGCACCCCCGCAGACAGGACTCGCCTGGCAGCGATAGACGCAAAAACAAGCAAGTTGCTGCTCAATTGCGCAAAATTGAACAAGGCGAAAAAGATCGAGAAACCCAGCGTCAAAGGGGGAATGATCAAATTTCGAAAAGCGTTGTTCAAGTTCTCGGCAGTCTGTGGCGCGTTGAACTGAGTTTCAAAAGTACTGGTGCCCAAACCACGCCAACTGGCGAGTTGCGTCATTGGCTGGTCCGAATAAAGACTGGCTGCCGGAAACAATGCTGAAACAATTTTCTGCTCACCAAAGCTGATGGCGTTGTTCAGCAATTTATCACCCGGCAAGGTGGTTAACTCTCCCGCAGCGGCACCAGAACTCAATGTTGCGAGGACGAAGGCTGATTTTTTGATCTCAGGCGTCGCCGCATCGACCCAATAGTCGGTCATCAACTTTTGCAGGTTCCACATCAGAACAATGCCTAACAGCAAGGTAAAAAGCAACCTCAAAAATAAGAACCGCTTGAAATTTTTAGTCGATTGAAAAAGCAACAGGCCAAAGCCGATGCCAGATAGAAACCGCCCCCAAAACTCGAGCCCCTTGAGAGTTTCTTCATTGACCGTGTCAGCCGTTACGCTCAAAATCTGATGGTTAAAACCAAGCTCAAAGATGACATAAACACATGGGACAAAAATACCAAAAACCCAGCGCGATTTTGAAAGAGAAAACATGGTCCGAACAAACGATTGAAGATCGATATCCGGCCAGTATAGGCGGCCAATCCTTGACTATTACCATCTTTACCTCTGCCAGCTTATTGGCAAGCAAGAGGCGTTGATCAATGCCGAGGCTGGATCAATGCAGCTTCAGCCAAGATGGTTTCAGCCAGCAGTGCAATCGGTTTGTCGACCAGTTTGCCGTCAACGGCAATCGCCCCCATCGGTCCGCTGGCCAAAGCTGCGATGACTTTTTTGGCCCATTCAATTTGCGCCACCGTTGGGGCAAACGCTGTGTGTACACCCGAGACTTGTCTTGGATGAATGCACAACTTGGCACCAAAGCCAAAGCGGCGCGAGCGGCGCACGTCTTCTTCAAGCTGGGTGTTGTCATCGATTGCCAGTGACACGCCATCAATCGGGGCCGCTAAACCCGCACGCCTAGAAGCCAACACCAGCTGTGTTCTTACGCTGTCGAGCTCTTCGCCATCACCTTGAATGCCGGAGTCGGACATGAAGTCAAAGGAGCCAAATGCCAGACGCGTCACGCCCGTGACCTGCGCCAGTGGCAAGGCTTCAAACCAGCCGGCGACGGATTCCACCAAAGGGATCAACCCTTGAC
>JBEDKR010000174.1:0-5080 GCA_041172005.1 Pseudomonadota bacterium | reverse complement strand
CTGTTATGCGCAACATCTCCAAGGAAAAATATATGTCCACGACGCTCAAAATAGATTTTGTCTCCGACGTGGCGTGCCCTTGGTGCGTGATTGGCCTCAAGGCGCTTGACCAAGCATTGGCTCGGGTCAGTCCTGAGATCACGGTTGACCTTCACTTTCAGCCCTTTGAGCTGAACCCAAACATGGGCCCTGAAGGTCAAGACATCACCGAGCACATCACCCAAAAATATGGCATTTCCGAGGAGCAGGCCGAGGCCAACCGTGAAGCGATTCGCCAACGCGGCGCCGCCCTAGGTTTCACGTTCAGCGGCACCAATGCGGCCGGTGGTGGGCGCAGTCGCACCTACAACACTTTTGATGCGCATCGTTTGCTGCACTGGGCCGAAACGCAAAGTACAGCCTTACAGAAAGCTTTGAAAGAAGGACTGTTCACTGCTTATTACACCCATGGTGAGAGTCCGGCCGCGCATGACGTGTTGTTAAAGGTGGTTGCTGAGGTGGGTTTGGATACCACCCGTGCCGCTGAGATTTTGAGCTCGGATGACTACGCCGCCGAGGTCCGCGAACGCGAACAGTTCTACCAGTCCCAAGGCATTCATTCCGTCCCGGCGATCATCATCAATGACAAACATCTGATCTCTGGTGGGCAACCGGTCGAGGTCTTTGAGCAGGCTTTGCGGCAGATCGCTCAAGCCGCAGACTAATTGGCTGGGCAGAGCGGCTGCATGTATTTACCAAAAAACTTCAAAGGCGAATGGGCAGAACACGCAGCGCCGCTGATGCGGGCTGACCCGTTTGCCAGCCTCATCAGCACTGACGACGCAGGCTTGCCTTTTGTTACCCATTTGCCGTTGTTGCTCGATGACGAACAAGCTGATCAAGCCGACTCAAAGCCCGCGCTGCTGGGACATGTCGCGCGTGGCAATCCGCACTGGCGATTTCTGCAGGCCCGCCCTAAAGCGGTGGTGACATTTCTCGGTGCGCATGCGTATTTGTCGCCGCAGGTGTATCCCGACTTGGCGCGCGTGCCGACTTGGAATTACTTGGCTGTGCACTGCACGGTTGAGGCTGTGTTGATTGACGAGCCCAAAGCCAAAGACGTTTTGCTGAAAAAACTGATTGGCAATCATGAACCGGCTTACGCCGCGCAGTGGCGGGCACTGGACGCTGATTACCAGCGCAAGATGTTGGCCGGCATTGTTGGCTTTGAGCTCCGCGTGACGGCATTTGAATGCAAGCTCAAACTCAACCAGCACCGACCCGAAGCCCATGATGCCACGCTGCGCATGTACGAGTCGGGCAGCAGCCATCAGCGCACGCTGGCTGAATGGATGGTCCGCCTGAAGAGCAGCAAAGTATGAGCGCAGCAGATGAGCGTGACGTCGAGATGATGCAAGCCGCCTTGGCTGAAGCCCGTGCCGCCATGGCTGCCGGTGAAGTGCCGGTGGGTGCGGTGGTGGTCAAGGACGGCCATATCATTGCCACCGGACGCAATTCGCCGATTGATGCACACGACCCGACGGCGCACGCTGAAATAGTGGCCT
The DNA here is from genome assembly GCA_041172005.1 of Pseudomonadota bacterium. GTDB lineage: Bacteria > Pseudomonadota > Gammaproteobacteria > Burkholderiales > Burkholderiaceae_C > Polaromonas. Next base: position 3,536 of record JBEDKR010000174.1, on the reverse strand, counting down.
TGCGCGCAGCAGCCAAGGCGCTGGGCAATTACCGGCTGGACGACTGCGAGTTGTATGTGACGCTAGAGCCCTGCGTCATGTGCAGCGGCGCGATGCTGCAGGCGCGGCTCAAGCGGGTGGTGTTTGCCGCGACAGAGCCGAAAACCGGCGCCGCTGGTTCTGTGCTGAACCTGTTTTCCGAGGAACGCATCAACCACCAAACCACTGTTCAGGGCGGCATCTTGGCCGAAGAAAGCGCGGCCTTACTACAGACATTTTTTGGCGAAAGGCGCGCTGTGCTGCGTGAAGAAGCGCGGCTCAACCATCCGCTACAAGACATTGCGCTGCGCACGCCCGATGCTGCTTTCAACGGCTTGGCTGAATATCCTTGGCAGCCGCATTACATCAGCGACTTGCCGGTATTGGCTGGCCTGCGCATGCATTACCTGGACGAACAGGGCGGGCTAAATGACGTACAGGCGCTGACGTTTCTTTGCCTGCACGACAGCCCGAGTTGGAGTTATCTTTACCGCAAGATGATCCCGGTGTTTCTGGCGGCAGGCCACCGCGTGGTGGCCCCCGACCTGATTGGTTTTGGAAAAAGCGACAAGCCTAAAAAAGATAGTTTTCACACCTTCACTTTCCATCGCCAGACGCTGCTCGAACTGGTTGAACGGCTTGATCTGAAGAACGTGGTGTTGGTACTGCAAGAACGGGCTGACTTGTTGGGTCTCAGTTTGCTGATGGCTGCGTCAGAGCGTTATCGCGGCTTGCTGGTGACTGGCAATTTGATGGCTGCCAGTGAGGAAGACGGTGCCGCCTACAACGCGCCGTTTGTCGATCGCGGGCACCGCGCTGCACTGCGGGCTTTTCCGCGCATGCTGGCGCAGGAGTTTGGGGCCGACCCATGGACCGGCCAAACCTTGTTGGCTGATGACTGCGCAGATCAAGGCAAAGGCATTGCGGCCGAGGCGGTTCAGTTTTTCGCCCTGCGCTGAACTCTGAACCTGTCAGTCCGGCAGAGCGCCAATGGGATAATTATCTTCGTGAAAAAACATATCTACATCTACTCCCCCTCCAGCGCCGTGCGCGACAAAGCCAGCTTTAAACGCGGCATCGCCCGTTTGAAAACTCTGGGGCATGAGGTTGAAGTGGATGAGTCCGCTTTGGCCAGTCACCAGCGCTTTGCCGGTGATGACGACACCCGCTTGGCCGCGATTCATCGGGCGGCTGCTAGCGGCGCAGACATCGCGCTGATTTCCCGTGGTGGCTATGGCCTGACGCGCATCTTGCCCAGCATCAACTACAAGGCGGTGGCCAAGGCCGTCACCAAGGGCACGCAGTTCGTCGGATTGAGTGATTTCACCGCGTTTCAGTCGGCCTTGCTGGCCAAGACTGGTGCCATCAGTTGGGCAGGTCCTGCGCTCGGTGAAGACTTTGGCGTCGACGGCACGCCCGACGACATCATGGAGGCCTGCTTTGACGACTTGGTGAGCGGGCAAGGTGAGGGCGCTGGCTGGCAGTTGCCCAAACCTGCCGCTGCGGTTGCGGTAGTGGCACCGACAGCGTTTGCGAAATCAACTGATTTCAAATTCAACAACGCCGTGCTTTGGGGTGGTAATTTGTCGGTCTTGTCTTCGCTGGTCGGTACGCCTTTTCTCCCGCAAATCAAAGGTGGGATTTTGTTTTTGGAAGATGTGCATGAGCACCCGTACCGCATTGAGCGCATGCTGACGCAGTTGCTTCATGCGGGCGTGTTGGCGCAACAAAAGGCTATCGTTTTGGGCCAGTTCACCAACTTCAAACTGGTGCCGCATGACAAAGGCTTCAAGCTGGCTACTGTTGTGCAGTGGTTGCAGGGCCAAGTCAAAGCGCGTGTTTTAGCTGGCCTGCCATTCGGCCATGTGCCGACCAAAGTGCTGTTGCCGGTGGGTGCGCCAGTGAGCTTGGTAGCAGAAGGCCGCGACGCATTTTTGCTGTGGGGCCACGCGCACTGAACAGCGCCGTCACGTAGCTTTATGCCGGTACTGAGTCCAAATTAACGCGGTCCCAGTGACGGTGCTGAAGTATCGCGGTGATGAACTCTTGGCTGATCTGCCCTTCGATGGCTTTCTGGCTGTCGGCAATCACCACGCCGGGTGTCGGCACCGTCAACACAGCGTCTTTGTTCTGACTCATGCTGAAACCCAAGCTGCTGAGCAAGCGCACGCCTTCATTGATGGCGCACATAGGCTTGCAGTGTTTGTAGGCTTCGAGTGCAAAGTGCACTGCTGTGCCAAGCCGACACAACTCGTCTGCACTGGCCACACCGCCGGGCAGCAATACCGCGTCAAACATCACTGAGGAAGTGTTGCTGAAAGTGAAGTCCACTGCCAGCGTGCGGCCGCTTGCTGTGCCAATGTGGCCCAAGTGCGGCGCCACCACTTTGCACTCTAGGCCCGCGTCGGTCAGCTCTTGCATCACGCGCCTGACCGAGATCATGTCCATGCCATCGGCGGCCAGCACAGCCACTTTGCGTGTGCTGATGTCGGGCTTGTAGCGTCCGACCATGCTCAGCGAAGGCGCCTCTTGTAACTGGCTCTCAGGGCTCTGTAGCAGGTGATGCCTGTAACCCAGTCGCCCAGCTGCCGCTGCAGCATTGGGGAGATCAATACCGAGTTTGGCAGCTATGCGGGTTGCCAGTTTCAAGTCGACATGTGCGAGGTTGTCTACCGTGCGCTGTCTGATTTCTTTGCTTTTGACCTTGGACAACTCAAAGCGAAAGGCCGTAACGATGTGCTCCTTTTCAGCTTGGCTCTGGCTGTTCCAGAACAAGGTGGCTTGCGAAAAATGATCGTCAAAAGAAGCGCTTTGATGTCGCGACTTGATTGATGCCAACGTATCTGGTGACGATTGAAACCCCTGCTTAGAACCATCCACCCTAAACTCAGCACCGGTAACCAGTGTGTTGGGCTCATAAGCTGCGCGATCGCGTTGAGCTGTGGTTTGTTGCCGGCCGTCGCGCTGAAAATGATGCATGGGACACGCTGGCCTGTTGATCTGCAGCGCCTGAAAATTAGGACTGCCCATGCGAGACAACTGACTGTCAGCGTATGAAAACAAGCGTCCTTGCAACAAGGGGTCGTTGCTGAAATCAATGCCGGGTACCAAGTGGCCGGGATTGAAAGCCACTTGCTCCGTCTCGGCAAAGAAGTTGTCGGGATTGCGGTTCAACACCATGCGTCCGATCGGCAAGATGGGCACCAGCTCTTCAGGAATCAGTTTGGTCGGGTCAAGCAAGTCGATGCCTAGCTCGGCTTCTTTGCCTACTTCCACCAATTGCACCCCCAACTCCCATTCTGGAAAATGGCCGCTCTCAATAGCATCCCAAAGATCCCGACGATGAAAGTCTGGGTCTTGGCCAGCCATCTTTTGTGCTTCGTCCCATGCCATGCTGTGCAGGCCCAACTTGGGCTGCCAGTGAAACTTCACAAAACATGATTGACCGTGCGGATTGACCAACTTAAAGGTGTGTACGCCAAAGCCCTCCATCATGCGGTAGCTGCGCGGAATGGCCC
>JBEDKR010000173.1:0-5099 GCA_041172005.1 Pseudomonadota bacterium | reverse complement strand
TGAAAACGCTGGACGGCATTGACCGCCCAGCCATTGCCACCCAACTGCCGAATGCTGCTGGCGGCGCCACCACCGTGCTCGACTTGGGCGCGAATGTGGATTGCAGCGAGCACCATCTATTGCAGTTTGCAGTGATGGGCTCGGCGTTGGTGTCTGCCGTGTCGGGCTTGTCGGCGCCCAGCGTTGGCTTGCTGAATATCGGAGAAGAGGCCATCAAAGGCAGCGAAGTCATCAAAAAAGCCGGCGAATTGCTGCGAGCTGCGTCGCAATCGGGTGATCTGAATTTTTTCGGCAACGTAGAAGGCAACGATATTTTCAAGGGAACGACCGATATCGTCGTGTGCGATGGTTTTGTCGGTAACGTGGCCCTGAAAGCCAGCGAAGGCTTGGCTGGCATGATTGGTGGCTTCATCAAGGCTGAATTCTCCCGAAATATCTTCACCAAAATAGCTGCTTTGGTAGCTTATCCGGTGCTATCTGCATTTAAAAAACGCGTTGACCATCGTCGCTACAACGGTGCTGCTTTGCTCGGCTTGCGCGGTCTGGTGTTTAAAAGCCACGGGTCAGCAGATGCTTTTGCCTTTGAGCGGGCGCTGAATCGCGCTTATGATGCAGCCCGTAACAACCTGCTGGGGAAAGTGAAAGAGCGAATCGCCCATGCCGCACCTTTGCTGGCCCATGCCTCAGCAGTGAGTCCGGTCGATGTTGCAGCACCAGTCGTATTGACTGCTGCGCTTTCACTGCCGCTGCAGAACCCTGTCCACTGACGATTCCTCGTCTCTTCAAGTGAGTCCTGAATGAGCCGTTATTCCCGCATCACGGGCACGGGCAGTTATCTGCCGCCGCGCCGTCTGACCAATGCCGATCTGGCCGCCGAACTTGCCGCCAAAGGCGTTGAGACATCGGATGACTGGATCGTTGAACGCACCGGTATCCGTGCGCGCCATTTTGCTGAGCCAGGTGTCTGCGTCAGCGATCTGGCCTTGCACGCCTGCCGAAATGCGCTCGAAGCTGCTGGCCGCGACGCCAGTGAGATTGACCTCATCATTGTGGCGACGTCGACCCCAGACATGGTGTTCCCGTCAGCTGCCTGCATTTTGCAAAGCAAGTTGGGCAATGTCGGTGCTGCGGCCTTTGATGTGCAGGCCGTTTGCAGTGGTTTTATCTATGCCCTGACCTTGGCCGATTCACTGATCAAGACCGGCACGGCGACCAAAGCACTGGTGATTGGCGCGGAAGTGTTTTCGCGCATTCTTGATTTTTCAGACCGCACCACCTGCGTGCTGTTTGGTGATGGCGCCGGCGCTGTGGTGCTGGAGGCCTCTGATGTGCCTGGCATCTTGGCAACCGACATTCATGCCGATGGCAAGTACGCCGGCATTTTGTGTGTCCCAGGCCACGTGTCCGGCGGTCAAGTCACGGGCAGCCCGATGCTGACCATGGACGGTCAAGCCGTGTTCAAGCTGGCTGTGGGTGTGCTTGAAGACACGGCGCGTGCCGTGCTGGACAAAGCGGGCAAAACCCAAGCTGATATTGACTGGCTGATCCCGCATCAAGCGAATATTCGCATCATGCAAAACACGGCCAAAAAACTCAAACTAGCGCCAGAAAAAATGATCGTTACGGTGGACCAGCATGGCAACACCTCGGCGGCGTCTATTCCACTGGCCTTCGACGTGGCGGTGCGCAGCGGCAAAGTCCAACAAGGCGACACGCTCTTGTTAGAGGGCGTTGGCGGCGGCTTCACGTGGGGCGCGGTGCTGCTCGATTATTAAGATGTACGCAGGCTGGCTGATCGAGTTCAGCACTGGCCATGCAGAGACTTTGCGGAGACTTTTTTTGAAACCATTTGCTTTTATTTTTCCTGGTCAGGGTTCCCAGTCTGTCGGCATGCTCGACGCATGGGGTGATCACCCAGTGGTGGCTCAGACCTTGGCTGAAGCTTCAGATGCTTTAGGCGAAGACCTCGCTCAGCTGATCAAGCAAGGCCCTAAAGAAACATTGGCTCTGACCACCAACACACAGCCGGTCATGCTGGTTGCTGCCGTGGCAGCCTACCGTGTGTGGTTGGCTGAAACAGGTGCGGCGCCTGCCGCTGTGGCGGGTCACTCTCTGGGCGAATACTCGGCCTTGGTCGCGTCCGGTGTGTTGACTTTGACGCAAGCCACGCCGCTGGTGCGCTTTCGGGCTCAAGCCATGCAAGATGCCGTCCCCGTCGGTGTCGGCGCCATGGCTGCTATTTTGGGCATGGAGGCCGCCAAGGTCATTGAAGGCTGTGCGGAGGCCGTGCGCAGTTTTGGCCCGAGTTCGGCTGAAGTGGTTGAGGCCGTTAATTTCAACGATGCCGGGCAGACCGTGATTGCCGGCAGCAAGGCGGCTGTCGACAAGGCCTGCGAAGTCCTCAAGGCCAACGGTGCCAAGCGCGCTTTGCCGCTGTCGGTGTCAGCGCCTTTTCATTCCAGCCTGATGAAGCCGGCAGCCGAGAAACTCAAAGAAAAACTCGCCACAATCGTCTTGGCAGCACCGCAAATCCCTGTGATCAACAACATCGATGTGGCGGTACAGACCGATCTCGATCTGATTCGCGACGCGCTGTACCGGCAGGCTTTTGGCCCGGTGCGCTGGGTTGAATGCGTGCAAGCTATCAAGGCCCGAGGCGTGCACACGCTGGTGGAATGTGGGCCCGGCAAGGTGTTAGCCGGTATGGTCAAGCGCATTGATGCCGAGCTCACAGGGGCAGCCCTTTTTGACCCTTCGAGCCTCACGGATGTGAAGACTCTCTTAACGAACGACGCAGCATGACTGATAAAAAATTTGAAGGCCAGTTGGCGCTGGTCACCGGCGCCTCGCGCGGTATTGGCGCTGCCATTGCGCTGGAACTCGCCAAGCGCGGCATGAAGGTCATCGGCACGGCTACCACCGACGAAGGTGCCGCCAAAATATCCAATACGCTGTCGATTTTCCCGGGCTGCGAAGGCAAAAATTTGAACGTCACTGACGCTCCTGCCATCGAAGCTTTGATCGACAGTTTGGTCAAGGAACATGGCGGCTTGCAAGTGCTGGTCAACAACGCCGGCATCACGCGCGACATGCTGGCCATGCGCTTGAAAGACGACGACTGGGATGCTGTGCTCGACACCAATCTCAAGGCTGTGTTTCGCATGAGCCGCGCTGTGATGCGCACCATGATGAAACAGCGTTACGGCCGCATCATCAGCATCACTTCGGTGGTGGGCGCTTCTGGCAATGCCGGCCAAGCCAATTACGCAGCAGCCAAAGCGGGCGTCGCCGGCATGACCCGTGCGCTTGCCCGCGAGTTGGGCTCACGCGGCATCACCGTGAACTGTATTGCACCCGGTTTTATTGAAACTGACATGACCGCGAACCTGCCTGAAGAGCAACAAAAAGCCTTGCTGAGTCAGATCCCGCTGGGTCACTTGGGCAAGCCGCAAGACATTGCGCATGCGGTCGCGTTTGTAGCGAGTCCCGAGGCTAGCTACATCACTGGCCAAGAGATTCACATCAACGGCGGCATGTACATGTAAGCAGGGTAAACCCCTAAAAATCAGCCGGTTCGCATCCGTCCGGCAGGCCTGTCGAGATTCACGTCTCGAACCGGCTAAAATCACGGATTAATTCAACAACCCTTAGAGGGAACTATGAGCGATATCGAATCACGTGTTAAGAAAATCATTGCTGAGCAACTGGGCGTTGAAGAAGGCCAAGTTACCAGCGAAAAATCGTTTGTGGCCGATCTGGGCGCAGACTCTCTTGACACAGTCGAGCTGGTGATGGCACTCGAAGACGAGTTTGGCATTGAGATTCCAGACGAAGATGCAGAAAAAATCACGACCGTCCAAAACGCGATTGATTACGCTAACACCCATCAAAAAGCCTGAACTGGCTTCCCCCCTGACTTTGAAAGGCCGCTTGCGGCCTTTTGAGTTTTTCTTGAGGATTTGCGCATGAGCCGTCGTCGCGTCGTCGTGACAGGTCTGGGGTGCATCAGCCCGGTGGGTAACACCGTGGCTGATTCCTGGAACAGCCTGCTTGCCGGAACATCCGGTATTGATCAGATCACGCACTTTGATCCGAGCACTTTTTCCTGCAAATTTGCCGGTGAAGTCAAAGGCTTCAACATCACGGATTACATCCCTGAAAAAGAAGCTCGTCACATGGATCGCTTCATCCACTTGGGCATGGCAGCAGCCATGCAGGCGGTGGTTGATAGCGGATTGCCAACGGGTGATGATCTGAGCTATGAAATGGCCACACGGATCGGTTGCAATATCGGTTCGGGAATTGGCGGTTTGCCGATGATCGAGCAGACGCATACCGAACTGATGAACAAAGGGGCGCGGCGGATTTCACCGTTTTTCGTGCCGGCGTCCATCATCAACATGATCTCTGGTCATGTGTCTATCAAGTACGGTTTCAAGGGCCCCAACATTGCGGTCGTGACGGCTTGCACAACCGGTCTGCACGCCATTGGGCTGTCGGCACGGATGATCGAGTACGGCGATTGCGATGTGATGGTGGCTGGCGGCGCTGAAGCGACGATCTCCCCTCTGGGTTTGGGCGGCTTTGCGTCGGCCCGTGCGCTGTCAACCCGCAATGACGATCCCAAGACTGCTTCCCGTCCTTGGGACAAAGACCGCGACGGCTTCGTGCTGGGCGAGGGTGGCGGTGTGCTGGTGCTCGAAGAGTACGAACACGCCAAGGCTCGCGGCGCTAAGATTTACGCTGAGTTGACCGGTTTTGGCATGAGCGGCGACGCTTATCACATGACCACGCCAGATGAAGACGGTCCGCGTCGCTCGATGACCATGGCGCTGAAAAACGCCGGCGTCAATGCCGACGAAGTTCAGTACCTCAACGCGCACGGCACCTCGACCCCACTGGGTGACTTGAACGAAACTAACGCCATCAAGGCGGCCTTTGGCGAGCATGCTAAAAACTTGGTCGTGAGTTCAACCAAGTCGATGACGGGTCACTTGCTCGGCGGTGCTGGCGGTGTCGAGTCGGTGTTCACCGTGCTGTCGCTGTATCACCAGAAAATTCCGCCGACCATCAACATCTTCAATCAAGATCCAGCTTGC
>JBEDKR010000172.1:0-5106 GCA_041172005.1 Pseudomonadota bacterium | reverse complement strand
TGCCTGGCACGTAAATCACACGGCATCCCTTGCGCACACGGCGCAGAAGTTTTTGCACCACGTCGTTGTGCGATTGCGGCCAATACCATTTCCGCCGCAACTGCCAACCATCGATGATGTCACCGACCAAATACAGTGAATCACTCGGGTGGGTGCGCAGAAAGTCCATCAGCGCATGGGCCTGACAACCTGGCGTTCCAAGGTGCAGGTCCGAGATGAAAATAGTCCGAAAACGCTGCCCTTTTTCTTCATCATCGTCAGGCGATGGCGGTGGGTAATTTCCGCTGAAGGAATCAAGTACGGCGCGCATCAGTTGTGGTCCGATGGTGTCATGGCGAGGTCTTTCTTTGGCTAGCACTTTTTCAAGTTGTCGATGGATTGTGTTCAGCCCATGTGACACCGCTGTGTCGATTGAAAGACAGTTTGTTGACATTCTTGAGCCCATAAAAAAAGCTGCAGCATCTGTGAGATGCCGCAGCTTCTTAGAGGTCGTCAGGCTTAAACGCCGATCAAACCGCCATCGTTTCGCGTGATCACAATGGTGGCTGAGCGCGGCCGGCCGACAGCGCCGTAGCCTTGATTACCCGGCCACAAACTTTGCGTATTGAACTGCATAGAACCACCCAGTGCGGGCGTTTCCTCACCGGGATGCTGGATGTTCACGAACAAGGTCTTACCGTCTTCGGTTTCCGTGATGCCCGTGACTTCAGCGCCTTTGGGGGCCACCAAGAAACGGCGCAGTCTGGCTTCGCCCAGCGCCGCACCGATGAAGGTGTCTTGCGTCCCGGTCACGTCCGCGCCGTTGATCGTCATGCGGTTGTTGACGGTGACCTTGCCGCCATCCCCAACCTGCCCTGGCACCGCTGCCAGCAGCATGCAATTGCTCTCGTCCGTCATGGCGCCGTCGTCGGTTTGGATCCAGCAAATGCCGGTGGCTTGGCTGAACCACAAGCCGTCGGGTGAGGAGAATGAATTCTTGGCTGTGAGTTTTGAGAGATTGGCATCACCGGCATCTTCTTCTGCGCCAAAGACAAAAATATCCCAGGCAAAACCGGCAGCTGTAGATCGGTTGGCATCTTCCTTGAAACGGATGATGTGACCGTTTGGATTGCCCGCGCCTTTTTTGCCATCGACGTCCATATAAGCACGCGGATTCGCCGAATTAACGGTGGTCGGTGTGCGGTTACTGGCGTTGTTGTTGGTCAGCGCGAAGTAAATTTCACCATTGCGGTGGTTGACCGCGCCCCACTCTGGCCTGTCCATTTTGGTGGCACCAACGGCATCGGCCGCATGGCGTGCGTTGACCAAGACGTCGGCCTGATTGGCAAACGGGTAAGCGCTGTGCTTGGCAATTCGCGGGTCGCTCAGGGTCAACTCCAGCCACTGGCCGCTGCCGTCAGCATTGAACCGGGCGACGTACAGTTTGCCTTCGCTCAGGTATTTGTCGCCAGCCGCCATGCCGCCGCCGATGTCCTTGGCATCCCAGACGGCCGTGGTGACGAATTTATAGATGTATTCGTTGCGCGAATCGCAGCCCATGTAAAAGGCCAAGGGCGCGCCCTCTTTAGGCAAGCCGCAAACAGCAGCCTCGTGTGCAAAGCGCCCCATGGCCACGCGTTTGGCAGGCACGGCGTTAGGGGCCAAGGGATCGATTTCGAGGTTGTACCCGAAGGTGTTGGGTTCGTTGCGGAAGTCGTCGGCGGCGGTGCTGCCGACTGCGGCGACATTCCAACGCGCAAAGCGGTCGTCTGTGCTGGAAACGGTGTGCCAGCCTTGCGTGCGCTCATTTTTTTGCGCGCTGGTCATTGGCGTGTTGGCGACGCCGTAACGCTTGCGCGACGCCATGGTCTTGGCGTCAACCGACTGGCTGTCTTTCGGCATTTGAAAGTACATTGCCCAGTTTTCTTCGCAAGCCAGGTAAGTACCCCACGGGGTCTTGCCATGGCCGCAGTTGTTCAAGGTGCCGCGGCTGGTCGCTCCGCTGCGGTCATAGCGGGTGCTCATCAGCGCTTGAATGTCAGCCAGATGCACGGCCGGCCCGGTGATGCGTGCAGGCGTGTGTGGCGTGATGCGACGGTTCAGCGGCGAGTCCAGCTTGTAAGTCCAGCCGGTTGCCGTTTTGCTGAGCTCGACAATCGAGACGCCGTGCAGGTTGATTTCCTTCAGCGCTTCAAGCTCTGGCCGGCTGCCGAGATCCCACTTGCCAAACTGGTCAAACTTACGACCGCTCACACCGTTCGAGGTCTGACCTTTAGGGTGAAGAAAATGTGCTTCGGCCGAGCTTTCGTGGTTCACGCTGAGCACAGCGCGGCCAGTGTCTTTAGACGAATATTTACCGGCTGAGTCGACGTAGTAAATGTCCATGCCGTCATGTTGGTCGCCAATGCGGGCGGACCAGTCGTCGCGCTCCAGCCCTTGGTTGGAGTACGCGCCCATGCTGCGATTCAGTGGGTCACCACTGGCGTGCAGAACCTTGTAGCTGTAGCCTGGCGGCAAGATCACGTTGTCGAGCAGGCTCTTGTCAATCGCTGGAAAACCCAGTGCCGTGGTTTTGTCAACGGAAGCGGCTGGTATCAAGCTGGCACAGCCAGGCAACATGGCCATGGTCGACAGCGCCGCCAGCCCGAAACCGCCGCGAATCATGTTGCGGCGTGATGGGTTGTCAAGCGAGCGCTTCAGGACTTGCTGGAAGTGGTCGTTGTTCGATGTGTTGCAGACATCGTCGTCAAAATTGTGGGCCATGCGAAAACTCCAATGGAACAGGTGAATGGTGTGAGTAGCTCGGGACTTATTACATGCAGCGAGTGTGACAAAGTCATGTCAGTCCACACATGACGGTCACAAATTTGTCATAAATATTGAGCACAATTCAACTTTTATCAAAGTGTCGACGCCTCAGGAGGTTTCCAATGAAAGTGGGTATCAATGGCATGGGCCGAATCGGCCGGCTGGCCTTGCGTGCAGCCATGGGCGCAGCGGATCGCCCTTTTGATGACCCACGCCAAGAGAACCGGCTGCAAGTCACGCACGTCAATGAATTAAAAGGCGGCGCGGCCGCCACGGCCCACTTGCTCGCCTTTGACAGCGTGCAAGGCAAATGGCGCGCAGACATCGCGGCCGAAGGCGAAGCGGCCATTCGCATCAATAAACATCAGCTGTCGTTCAGCTCACATGCCACGGCGGCTGAGATTCCTTGGGGCGACCTGGGCATTGAGCTCGTACTCGAGTGCACCGGCAAGTTCCTCACGCCAGAAACGCTGCAAGGCCACTTTGACCGAGGTGCCAAGCGCGTCATCGTGGCTGCGCCGGTGAAAGTTGGCAACGTGCTGAACATCGTGGTGGGCGTCAACCACCACTTGTACGACCCGCTCAGCCACCGCATCGTGACGGCTGCTTCGTGCACCACCAACTGCTTAGCGCCGGTGGTCAAAGTGATTCAAGACAACATCGGCATCCGGCACGGCCAGATCACCACCATCCACAACCCGACCAACACCAACTTGGTGGTGGATGCACCGCACAAAGACTTGCGCCGAGCCCGCAGCGCCATGATGAGTCTGGCCCCGACGACGACAGGCAGCGCCACCGCGATTGCGCTGATTTACCCGGAACTCAAAGGCAAACTCAACGGCCACGCAGTGCGTGCGCCGGTCTTGAATGCCTCGTTGACAGACTGCGTGTTTGAACTGAAGCGCGAGACCACTGTTGAAGAAGTGAACGCCTTGTTTGCCGCTGCGGCAAAGGGTTCGCTGGCAGGCATCTTGGGTTACGAAGAACGCCCCTTGGTCAGCGCCGACTACGCCGGTGACACACGCAGCGCCATCGTTGACGCACTGTCCACCATGGTGACCGACGGCACACTGCTCAAAGTCTATGCCTGGTACGACAACGAAATGGCTTACGCCTGCCGGATGGTGGACTTGGCCTGCCACATGGAAAGCTTAGGAGTCTGAGCACCATGTCGAACCCCACCCGCAACTACGCCATCGTCACGGCCGCCTACTGGGGCTTCACGCTCACCGACGGCGCCTTGCGCATGTTGGTACTGATGCATTTTTACCGTCTAGGTTATTCGCCTTTCACGCTGGCCTTGTTGTTTTTGCTCTATGAAGCAGCAGGCGTTGCGGCCAACTTGGTCGGCGGCTGGCTGGCCACGCGTTACGGCATTGCGCGCATGTTGGCAGTTGGTTTGAGCACGCAAATCGTCGGCTTTTTACTGCTGTCTTTGCTCAACCCGGCTTGGACAGCGGCGATGTCCGTGGCTTGGGTGGTGGTTGCGCAAGGCATATGCGGCGTTGCCAAAGACCTGACCAAGACGGCCAGCAAGTCAGCCATCAAGGTCACTGCAGACCAAGCCAAAGATCAGGGCTCCGGCCAGTTATTCAAATGGGTGGCATGGTTCACCGGCAGCAAAAATGCCATGAAAGGCGTCGGCTTTTTCTTGGGCGGTTTGCTGCTGGACTCGCTCGGTTTCAGCGGCGCCCTGTGGGCGATGGCGGCACTGCTGGCCTTGGTGCTGGTTGGTGTATTGACCTATGTGCCGCGCCTGATGGGCAAGAACAAAGCGTCTAAGTCAGCCAAGGAGTTGTTTGCCAAAAGCCAGGCCATCAATTTACTGGCAGCGGCGCGGGTGGTGCTGTTCGGTGCACGCGACGTTTGGTTTGTGGTCGGCGTGCCGGTGTTTTTGTACGCCTCGGGCTGGACCTTCACGATGGTCGGTGGATTTTTGGCCCTCTGGACCATCGGCTACGGTTTGGTTCAAGCCTTGGCGCCACAGATCGTCAAGCGCAGTGTTGACGGACTCAGCCATGAAGTACCCGCCGCCCGCACCTGGTCAGCCATCTTGGCGGTGGTGCCGATCCTGCTGGCCATCGCCGTTTACCTGCAAGTGCCGAATCTTGAGTGGGTGGTGGTCGGCGGACTGGGTTTGTTCGGCATCGCCTTCGCGGTTAATTCGTCCGTGCACTCGTACTTGATCTTGGCGTATGCCGGCAGTGAAAAAGCCGCTGAAGATGTCGGCTTTTATTACGCCGCCAATGCGCTGGGGCGTTTCATCGGCACCTTGTTGTCGGGACTTTTGTACCTGTGGGGCGGCTTGCTTTACCC
>JBEDKR010000171.1:0-5149 GCA_041172005.1 Pseudomonadota bacterium | reverse complement strand
ACTCGATGCCTTGTTTGAGCCGCCTGCCGGTGCAGAACCAGCGGTCACTGAGGCCTTTGCTGAAGCCACGACAGAAACCGCTCACACTGGTGAAGCCCTGATCCCCGGCGGCGAAGCCATCGCCCCGACCATCACCATCGATGACTTCGCCAAGATCGATTTACGCATCGCCAAGATCGTCAACTGCGAGCGTGTTGAAGGATCGACCAAGCTCTTGCGGCTGACACTCGACGCTGGCGAAGGCCGGCTGCGCAATGTCTTCAGCGGCATCGCGTCGGCCTACCAGCCGGAACAGTTGATCGGCCAGCTCACCGTGTTGGTGGCCAACCTCGCGCCGCGCAAGATGAAATTCGGCATCAGCGAAGGCATGGTGCTGGCCGCCAGCCACGCCGACGAAAAAGCCCAGCCAGGCATTCACGTCTTGACACCTTGGCCGGGCGCCACGCCCGGCATGCGGATTCATTGATGCGCCAGCTGCTTCTCACCCTCCTGTTGTCTAGCTCGACACTTCTGCTCTCGGGCTGTGTCGTCATTGCGGTGGTCGACACGGCAGCCTCTTTGGCTGTCGGTGCAGTCGGGCTGGTCGGCGACGCGGCCATCGGCACGGTCAAGGTAGCCGGCAAAGTGGTCGGCGCAACGGCGGATGCCGTCCTACCGGGCGGCAAGTGACGCTGCCCGTCCCGCTGGCTTCTTTTCGGCCGCGCCTGCTGGACGCCGTCAAAGGCTATTCACAAGAGCGCTTCTTCAAAGATGCAGGTGCGGGCGTCACCGTCGGCATCGTGGCCTTGCCGCTGGCCATGGCCTTTGCCATTGCCTCGGGGCTCTCACCTGAAGCGGGTATCTGGACGGCCATCATTGCCGGCGCACTGGTCTCGTCGCTGGGCGGCTCGTCGGTGCAAATCGCCGGCCCGGCGGGCGCCTTCATCGTCATTGTGTATGGCATTTTGGAACGCTACGGGCTGGCCAATCTGCTGATCTCCACCGCCTGCGCCGGCGTGTTGATGTACCTGCTGGGCTTATTCAAACTCGGCACCCTCGTGCGCTATGTGCCGGTCAGCATTGTGGTTGGCTTCACCAACGGCATCGCTGTGTTGATTGCCTTGTCGCAGGTGAAAGATTTTCTGGGCCTGCGGGTGGACAAGATGCCGGCTGATTTTTTCTCGCAGCTGAGCATTCTGGGCAGCCACGCAGGCACGCTCAACCTGTATGCACTGGGTTTGGCGCTGGCCTGTTTGGTCGGTTTGTTTGTCTGGCCGCGTATTTTTGTCGCTGCGCTGAATGAAAAAAATACCCTGACAGCGCGTTTGTTGAAAGCCCTGCATGACGTCGAGGGTTTGCCGATGCGCCGCGTCACGCGGTTAACCGGACGCTTGCCCGGCCCGATTGTGGCGTTGGTCAGCTTGACGGCCTTGGCCTACGTGGCCAGCTTCCCGGTTGAAACCATCGGCTCACGTTTTGGCGGTATTCCGCAAGCGCTGCCGGTCTTTGCCCTGCCCGACTTTTCGTGGGACACGGTGCGGCTGCTGTTCGCCCCAACCGTCACCATCGCCTTGCTAGGCGCGATTGAGTCATTGCTGTGCGCTCGCGTCGCGGACCAGATCTCGGGCCAGCCCCGACATGACCCGAACCAAGAACTGATGGCGCAAGGGATTGCTAATTTTGTCGTGCCCTTTTTTGGCGGCATGCCAGCCACCGGCACCATCGCCCGCACCGTGACCAATGTGCGGGCCGGCGCGACATCGCCGATTTCCGGACTGGTGCATGCCCTGACGCTAGTGGTGATCGTGCTACTGGCCGCGCCACTGGCGGTGCACGTGCCGCTGGCAGTGCTCGCCGGTGTCTTGATGTACGTCGCTTGGAACATGGGCGAGTGGCGCGAATTGGTGCACTTTCGCCAACATAGCAACCACTACAAGCTGCTGATGCTGGGCACTTTTTTCTTGACCGTGGTGTTTGACCTGACGGTGGCGCTGCAAGTCGGTTTGATTCTGGCTTGCGTGCTGTTTGTGCGGCGCATGAGCTCGCTGTTTCGCGTGGTCGAGACTGCGCGGGATGCGGAATCTGCCAGCTTTCAGCTCTACGGCTCCTTGTTTTTTGGAGCCGTGGCCAAGGTTGACCCGATCTTGACAGCCGTCGAAACTGCCCCGCAAGGGCTGGAAATCAGGCTTGACTTGCAATCCCTGCAGTCGCTAGACCGCTCTGGCCTAGAAGTGCTGGAGCAGCTCCACAAGGCGGTGGTGCTGCGCGGCGGACGCCTCGTCATGATGGGACTGAACGCCCAACCACGCGAAACCATGGAGCGCGCCGGCTTTCTAGCCAAGGTCGAGGCCACCATCCCCTAAAATGACTGCCAAAGGTATCCGACATGTCCATTTTCCGCCGCCCAGATTACACCTCCGAAGTGACTCAATTCATTGAGACCCTGAAGACTCAAAAGCCAACGCTTGAGGCCGAGCAACGCGCCGGCCGTGCTATCTGGTGGGACCAGAAAATTGACCGCAGCGCTGAGCAGGAGTACGAGGAAGCCCGCGTGGCGCAGCAGCCTTACGTCTACCAGACCGGCCAGCACCCGAACGGGAAATAATGGGCTTGCCGGCAGACCAGCCCCTCAGCAGCGACCAATCTTTGCTGCCTGCCGGCATCAACGACATGCCGGGCATGCCAGCGGTGATTGACCAAGTGGCACTGGCACGCTTGTATGGCGAGCCCTTGTTTGCGATGCCGCATGACCTGTACATCCCGCCGGACGCATTGAAGGTTTTTCTGGAGGCTTTTGAAGGCCCGCTGGATTTGCTGCTCTACTTGATCCGCAAGCAAAACTTCAATATTCTCGACATCCCGATGGCCGCCGTGACGCGGCAGTATTTGGCCTATGTCGATGAAATTCGATCGACCAATCTGGAGCTGGCGGCCGAGTATTTGCTCATGGCGGCGATGCTGATCGAGATCAAATCACGGATGCTGCTGCCGCCCAAGAAAACCGCTGAAGGCCAAGAAGCCGAAGACCCTCGCGCCGAGCTGGTCCGGCGTCTGCTGGAGTACGAGCAGATCAAACTGGCAGCGCACCAACTTAACAGCATTCCGCAGTTTGGCCGGGATTTTTTACGCGCTCAAGTGTTTGTCGAGCAAGCCTTGCAGCCGCGTTTTCCCGACGTCAGCGTGGTCGACCTGCAAGACGCTTGGCGTGACATCGTCAAGCGGGCGCGACTGGTACAGCACCACGTGATCACCCGCGAAGAACTCAGTGTGCGCGAGCACATGAGCATCGTGCTGCGCAAGTTGCAGAGCAGCCGCTTCGTCGAATTTGAAGAGCTGTTCGACACCACGCGCGGCATGCCGGTGCTGGTGGTCACCTTCATCGCCATGCTGGAGCTGTGCAAAGAAGGTCTGGTCGACGTCACGCAGGCCGAAGCCTTCGCACCGATTTACGTCCGGCTGGCCTACACGCAGGCTTGAAGCCCACACCTGTGGGCACCGGCCTTGGCTGGTGTCCTTTTATCCATGATGCAGCGTAGACTGCGCCCTCAAGGAGACCCCTCATGAATCCAAGCACAAGCCGACCGCCTACCGACAGCCTAGCATCTGCCTACGGCACCTTGCCACCTGCAGCAGCGCCGTCACAGCGCAAACCTGTCAGCTTGCCGCGGCTACGCGAGATGCATCAACAGGGCGAAAAAATCACCATGTTGACAGCCTATGACGCGACCTTTGCCGCCGTGGCGGACGCCGCCGGCATCGAATGTATTTTGGTCGGCGATTCGCTCGGCATGGTTTGTCAGGGCCTGACCAGCACTGTCGGTGTGTCGCTGGAAACCATGCGTCATCACACGGAGTGTGTGGCCAACGGCCTGCGTCGCTCACAGAGCACGGCTTGGCTGATTGGCGACCTGCCCTTTGGCAGTTACCACGAATCGCGTGAACAGGCTTTTCGCAGTGCCAGCGTGCTCATGCAGGCCGGCGCGCACATGGTCAAGCTAGAAGGTGGTGGCTGGACCACCGAGACCGTGCGTTTTCTGGTGGAGCGCGGGATTCCGGTTTGCGCGCATCTCGGGCTGACACCGCAAACCGTGCACGCATTGGGCGGTTACAGGGTCCAAGGAAAAACCGGCGAATCAGCCGCTTTGCTGAAACAACACGCGCATGAACTGCAAGACGCTGGAGCGGCCATGGTCGTGCTCGAAATGGTGCCAGCCGCCGTCGCCGCAGCCCTGACAACCGAACTCACGCGCTGCGCGACCATCGGCATTGGCGCTGGCAAAGACACCGCAGGCCAAGTGCTGGTGCTGCACGACATGCTCGGCATCAACCTGGGCAAAATGCCACGCTTTGTGCGCAACTTCATGAACGACGCCGGCAACGTGCGTGGCGCCATGGAAGCCTATGTCAAAGCCGTGAAAGAAGGCAGCTTTCCGGTGGATGCCCTTCACGCTTGGTAGGCGCTTGGCAATTTTTTCGCTCTCCAACCCCCAATTTTCAATCACTCTGGCTACTAGGATTTTTTGATGCATATCGTTCACACCATTGCCGACTTGCGCCAGCACCTCAGTGCTTTCCGTCGTCCGGCTTTCGTGCCAACCATGGGCAACCTGCATGACGGTCATATTGCACTGGTCAAACAGGCCACTGAGTTGGGCGACGTCACGGTGTCGAGTATTTTTGTCAACCGCTTGCAATTTGCGCCGCATGAAGATTTCGACAGCTACCCGCGCACGCTGGACGCTGATGCAGAACGCCTGAAAGAGGCCGGCTGCAACGTGCTGTTTGCGCCGCGCGAAAAAGAGCTCTACCCAGAACCGCAGACCTACAAAGTGCACCCAGCGTCAGAGCTGGCAGACATTTTGGAGGGGCACTTCAGGCCCGGTTTTTTCATTGGCGTCAGCACTGTCGTCTTGAAGCTTTTTTCATGCGTGTTTGCCGGCAAGCCTGAAGGCGTCGCAGCCTTTGGCAAGAAGGACTACCAGCAAGTCATGGTGATCCGCCGCATGGTGCAGCAATTTGCCCTGCCGATCGAGATCGTCACCGGTGAGACGCAACGCGCCGACGACGGCTTGGCCTTGTCTTCCCGTAACGCTTACCTCAGCCCAGCCGAGCGGGCAGAGGCCGTGCAACTTTCGCAGGCGCTGGCAGCGTTGGGTGAGGCTGCTAAAAG
>JBEDKR010000170.1:0-5157 GCA_041172005.1 Pseudomonadota bacterium | reverse complement strand
CCAACGTAGTCGCCGGCACCCACCAAGGACAGCAAGGCCAGGGTGGAGTTGACAACTGCGCCCACAGGCGGCGCTTTCAGGCCGTGGCTCTCAAACAGTTGTTTGGCGTAGCCCGATTCGGTGGACGCACCGGTGTAAACCCATTTGGCGTCGGCCAGTGCTGACAGGCTTTTAGCCTTTGCCCTCGGGCTGCCTTGGCGAACCACCACGACCATGGTGGTGTCCATGAGTTTTTCGGTCACAAACTCTCCACTCGACATGTCCTCTGGAATGCCGCCGACGGCAATATCAACCTGGCCCGAACGCAAGCGTTGCAACTGCGCAATGTAAAGCTCTTCGCTCACGCGCAGCTTGATGTTGGGAAAAGCCTGACCGAAGGTGCGTATGGTTTCAGGCAGTAGCAGCAGCACCGCCAGCGGCACCGCGCCGATGTTGAGTTCGCCGCGCATGTCTCCGCTGAGCTGGCGCACCTGATCTGTCGCGATGGACAGCTCTTTGGTGATTTTGAGTGCGTGCTCAAACATCACTTGGCCCTGCGCAGTCGGCACCACACCTTGCGAGGTGCGCACCAGCAGCGGGGCCGCTAACTCAATTTCGAGTTCACGAATCATCTTGGTCAAGGCGGGCTGCGAGACGCCAACGCGTTTGGCTGCGCCGCGCATGCTGCCTTCTTCGATGGCTGCGGCGAGGGCTTGCAAGGTGCTGAGTTTCATGGCGGTGATTGTGGGTTCAGACCCGGCGTTGGCGATAACTGCCGATTATCGCGGCGGGTGAATCGACATCTGTTCAAGTCTCGCGGGGCTTTCGACAATCGCGTTCGGTGCGTGATTTTCAAAGAAACCTCGCAGTTGTAGAGCTCTCAACCAACAACACAAGAAGACTTCCATGGCCACCATCATCGGCGCGATCGCCACATCGCACACGCCCACCATCGGCTTTGCGTTTGACAAGAACCAGCCGCAAGACCCTGTCTGGGGCCCCATTTTTGAGGCCTTTGCCCCGGTGCGCGCTTGGATCAAAGACAAGCAACCGGATGTGATGTTTGTCATTTACAACGACCACGTCACCTCGTTTTTCTTTGACCACTACTCCGCTTTCACGCTGGGGGTGGGCGCGTCGTATCCGGTGGCTGACGAAGGTGGCGGTGCACGCAAATTGCCACCGCTGCAAGGGCACACCGGCTTGTCCCGTCACATCGGTGAGTCCCTGGTGACGGATGAATTCGACATGTCTTTCTTTCAAGACAAGGCGCTCGACCACGGTTGCTTTTCGCCGATGTCGATGCTGTGCCCGCACGAGCCGGATTGGCCGGTGCAGGTGGTGCCGTTGCAAGTGGGTGTGTTGCAGTTTCCGTTGCCGTCAGCCAAGCGTTGCTACAAGCTGGGTCAAGCTTTGCGCAGAGCCATTGAGAGTTACCCTGAAGACATCAAGGTGGCGATCGTGGCCACGGGCGGTTTGTCGCACCAAGTGCATGGCGAAAGAGCCGGTTTCAACAACCCGGCTTGGGACGCGCAGTTTCTCGATTTGATCGAGAAAGACCCGGTGCGTTTGACCGAGATGACGCAGGCTGAACTGGCAGAACTCGGTGGCCTCGAAGGGGCCGAAGTCATCATGTGGCTGATCATGCGCGGGGCGTTGTCTGCTCAAGTTAAGAAGGTGCACCAGACTTATTACTTGCCGTCGATGACCGGTATTGCCACGGCTATTTATGAAAACGAAGCCAGTGCGCCCGTGGCCGGTGAAGTGCTGCGTCACCGAGCCCGCATGGCCGAGCAACTGCTGGGCGCTGAGCATTTGCAAGGCACGTATTTGTTCAACTTGGAGCGCAGCGTCAAGACCTACCGGCTCAACAAGTTTCTGCGCGACATGCGGGAGCCGGCGCACAGAAATGCTTTCAAGCAAGACGAAGAGGCTCTTTACGCCCGGGTTGGTTTAAGCGCTGAAGAGCAAGACCTGCTGCGCCGCCGTGACTGGCGTGGCTTGATTCACTACGGTTGTATCTTCTTTGGTCTGGAGAAGTTTGGCGCGGTGTTGGGCATTTCTAACCTGCACATTTATGCGGCGATGCGCGGGCAAACGCTGGAAGATTTTCAGCAGACGCGCAATGCACCGGGCGCTCTGTATTCAGTGGCGTCAACAGATACCGGTAAGGCGGATTTTTTGCCGGTCTGATGGGGCTGCGTGGATGTTGTTGAAGGCTCAGAACCCGAAGTGCTCTTTGGGTGCTGACCACAGCATGTCGTCACGCTCAGTCTTGGAAAACTGGCTTTCAAAGACTTTCAGCATCGGGCCGTAGTCGAGCCGGAAAGGTGCTTTGAGGTAGGGCCAGTCAGACGCCCAGACGCATTGCCGGGTACCAAAATGATGGACCAGTTCATCAATGAACGGGCGCACATCTGCAAACGGAAAGCCGGCTT
This sequence comes from Pseudomonadota bacterium, assembly GCA_041172005.1. GTDB lineage: Bacteria > Pseudomonadota > Gammaproteobacteria > Burkholderiales > Burkholderiaceae_C > Polaromonas. Next base: position 2,740 of record JBEDKR010000170.1, on the reverse strand, counting down.
TCGAGAACTTGGCGTAGCCCGAGATCTTGACCACGGCACGGCCTTCGCGGCCCAGCGCCAGCAGGGCCTGAAAACCGGCTTGCTGTGCATCGGCGTTGAGTGAGGGGCGGCCACAGTGGTCGAACATCAACTTGCCGTCTACACGCTGCAGCATGGGCAGGAACTGCACAAGCTGGTCGTTCTCGACTTGAAACTGAGCCCACAAATCTAGGGATTTCAAGCGCCTGAGCAAGGGTTCAATGTCGGCGTAATGATCGAAACCATGCAGAGAGGGATTGAAGGCGAGACCGATGACGCCGCCCGACTTGAGTTCCGCCAAGGTGTCGAGCGGGCAGTCGTTGGGCACCACGGCAATGCCCTTGAACTTGCCCTTGCCGTTTTGGATGGCGTCCAACATGCAGCGGTTGTCGGTGCCGTAGCCTGAGTTCGGCCCCACCAGCAGCGCGTGTTCGACCGCGTAGCAATCCATCACCGCCTGAAAGTAAGGCGCGTCGCCCATTTCCTGACCTGCAGGGCGGTAGGCCACGTCTGGCGCGTAAGGAAACCGGACGGGGTCTAAAACATGGCAGTGCGAGTCAATCTTTCTTTCCGTCAGAACGCTCATGGGCTGCGCTTCAAAAAGTGGCCATGATGGCCTGTTTCAATTCAGCCGTGATCTCCGGCATGACACCGAACCACGCATGGAACGCTGGGCGCGCCTGGTTCAGCAACATGCCCAAGCCGTTGACTGTTGTGTTGCCACGCAGGCGTGCGGCTTCAAGCAAGGGCGTTTCGAGTGGGATGTAAATCGCATCGGAGACAAGCGCAGTCTTGGGCAAGGCGTCTAAGCTCACGTCCAGTGGTGCTTGCCCGTACATGCCTTGGTTGGTGGTGTTCACCAGCAGGGCGCAACCTTCCATCGCGCTGCTGCGCTGTGCCCAAGGAACGACGTTGACGATGTGCTCATGACCGGCCGCCAAAGCTTGGGATTTTTCTAACGTTCGGTTCACGAGCCGGATCTCTTTGGCGCCTTGGTCGATCAAGCTCAGCACAACCGCGCGTGACGCACCGCCCGCACCTAAAACGATGATCGGGCCGGCATCTGCACGCCAATCGGCTTGAGCGTCTTTGAGGCACTGAATGTAGCCAAAGCCGTCGTGGTTGAAGCCATGCAGTCGGCCGTCGTCTTGGACCACGACGCAGTTGATAGCGCCCATTCGCAAGGCCATCGGGTCCACCACATCCATCAACTTGAGTGCCTCCACTTTGTGCGGCTGGGTGACGTTGCAACCCGCCAGCCCGAGCGCCGACAGGCCGCGAATGGCCGCCTCCAAATTGTGAGCTTCGACTGGAAAGTGGCCGTAAGCCCCTTTCAAACCGTACTTGGCAATCCAGTGGTTGTGAAGGATGGGGGAGCGCGACTGAAGGACGGGCATGCCCATCACCCCGGCCAATTTGAATTTGCTGTGGTCCATTGATTGACGAGCTGTCCGGTTATTTTTTGTTGACGGGCGGCAAGATGCTGGTGACGACTTGCTTGCCGGCAACCACCTTGGTCATGTAACTCTCACGGTCGAGGTCGCCATTGGCGTCATAGCTGACGTCGAGCAACAGACCGGGTGTGGTCTTGGCCGACAGGCTGACGTTTTTCATGGCAGCGGCAAAAGCTTTGGAGTCGAACTTGCCGATTTTTTCTGTCATGGCTTTGACGGTGTAAATGCCAATGTAGCCTTTGAGGCCATTGTGGTCAGTCTTGGACTTGAACTCGCGTTGGTAGGCTTCGTCGAACTTCTTGACGTTGGCTTGCGGCGCATCCGCTGTCAGGCCGACGTGGGCGACAGCGCCGTTGGCGGCTTCGCCGGCAAGCTCAATCACTTTTTGGCTGGTCAGCACGGTTTCACCAATGATGGGTTTGGCGTAGCCTTGTTTTTTGAGTTCGCGCAACAAGCGTGCGGACTCTTCCTCGTTGGAATAGACGAAAACGGCATCGCTGTTGGATTGCTTGACTTTGATGACCGTGCTGCTGAAGTCCACTTGACCGGGTTCGGTCGAGACATCCGCTCCGATCTTGATGCCGCGGGCTGTCAGGGCTTTGGTGATCAGGTCGCGACCACCTTTGCCGAAGTCGTTGTTGACATAGACCACGTCAACCACCTTGGCCTTGACGGTGTCCTTGATGTAGCCCGCGATCTTGGGCATAGCGGTTGCCTGGGTGAACGAGGTTCTGAAAACGTAGGGGTTGCCTTGCTCCGTGATGGCAGCCGCTTCGCCACCCGTGAAGTTAGGGATTTCAGCGCGGCGTGTGGCGGCCATGCTGACCATGATGGAGCCTGAGAACACGGGGCCCATGACCACATAAGCGTCGTTGTCTACCGCTTTTTCGGCCAGGCCTTTGGCCACGCCGGGGTTGGACTGGGTGTCGTTGGAGGTGTACTCAATCTTGCGACCTAAGATGCCACCGGCTGCGTTGATTTCTTTCACGGCGAGCTTCATGCCGTTGTCAAAGTTAGAACCCGATGTGGCACCCGTGCCGCTGAGCTCAACCAGTCCCACGATCTTGACTGTTTGCGCCTGTGCTGCGGCAGATGCGAGTAAGGCAGTGATCAATACTGATTTTAAAAATGTGTTCATGTCTGTCTCCTTGTTTTGGTCTGGCCGAGCGGGGCTTTTTCGCCCAATCGCTCGACAGCTTGGTTTTTAAACAGGGGAATTGTGTCGGTGGTTTCGACAAATTGGCAGACATCAATACTTGATGCGCGAT
>JBEDKR010000169.1:0-5159 GCA_041172005.1 Pseudomonadota bacterium | reverse complement strand
ACATCACGCTGACCACCAATGCATCGCTGCTGGCCAAAAAAGCCCAAAGCTTGAAAGACGCCGGACTGCAGCGCGTCACCGTCAGCCTGGACGGGCTGGACGACGCGGTTTTCAGGCGCATGAACGATGTCGATTTTCCGGTCGCCGATGTACTCAAGGGCATCGAAGCGGCGCAGCGGGTTGGCTTGGCGCCGATCAAGGTCAACATGGTCGTCAAGCGCGGCACCAACGACGCTGAAATCTTGCCCATGGCGCGCCACTTTCGCCATTCAGGCGTGGTGCTGCGCTTCATTGAATACATGGACGTTGGCGCCACCAACGGCTGGCGCATGGACGAAGTGCTGCCCTCAGCCCAAGTGATTGAACGCTTGCAAACCGAATTCCCAATGCTGGCCGTGAACCCCAACTACGCCGGCGAAACCGCCGAGCGCTGGCGCTACGCGGATGGCGGAGGAGAAGTCGGCGTCATCAGCAGCGTGACACACGCTTTTTGCGGCGACTGCAACCGGGCCCGATTGTCGACCGAGGGCAAACTCTTTTTATGCCTGTTCGCCAGTCAAGGGCAAGACCTGCGCGCCTTGCTGCGCGGCGACTTTTCGGACGAACAAATCGGCGGTGCAGTCGGTCATATCTGGCAGTCACGAAGCGACCGTTATTCAGAGATGCGCGCAGCACTGCCAGCAGACGCCTCGCCACCGGATACCGGACGGCGGGTTGAGATGAGTTACATCGGCGGATGAATGGCCCCCACGCTTGTCGCTTCGCGTGCCTTCGGCGGTGCACTGCCCCATGAACTAAAAAGAGGGGCGCATTTCCCCTTGGGGCGGCCCGGCGGGGAAACCTTCACACTACCCATAACAACATCACAAGTCAGGTCTCATGATTGATATTACAGAAATTACCGGGCTTATCTTGGCTGGTGGGCGTGGCTCGCGCATGGGCGGGATTGACAAGGGCTTGCAAAACTTCAACGACGTGCCGCTGGCTTTGCACACGCAGTTGCGGCTCAGCCCGCAGGTTGGCGAGCTGCTCATCAATGCGAATCGGAATCTGGCCGCCTACGAATCGTTTGGTGTACCAGTCTGGCCGGATGCGGCAAGTTTGGGTGACTTCGCCGGACCGCTGGCGGGCTTTTTGACGGGCTTGGAGCGCTGCGAGACCGCGTTCATGATGACAGTGCCTTGCGACACGCCGCTGTTCCCGCACGACCTTGTTGCACGCCTTGCGGCTGCACTGGAAGCCGAAGACGCTGACATCGCCATGGCGGCGGCGCGTGAAGAAGATGGCCAGTTGCGTGCTCAGCCCGTGTTTTGCCTGATGCGCTCCGAACTGCTCGAAAGCGTGGTTCGCTTCACCCATGGTGGTGGCCGCAAAATCGATGCTTGGACAGCACAGCACAAAACCGTGCTGGTGCCGTTTGACCAGCCCGGCGACGACCCAAAAGCATTTATCAACGCCAACACGCTCGCCGAATTGCACCAGCTCGAAAGCCGCTGAGCCGCAAAGCTGTTGTAACCCTCTTGACGCCAAGCCCATGAAAACCATTGCGCAAATCGCCGCCGAACTTCAGGGCTACGACCCGCAAGCGCTGCCCGCCAACGCGGTGCTGGACTTCTTGCAACGGCTGGTGACAGCCGTGACCGAGAGCAGCAACCTGCCGCTGTTTGACGCGCTGGGCAAGGTACTGTCTGCCGATGTCATTTCCCCGATGGACGTGCCGCCGCACGACAACTCAGCGATGGACGGTTATGCCTTTGATGGCAGCCAGCTGCAAGCCGATGGCCCGCTGCAACTCAAAGTCGTTGGCACGGCGCTGGCCGGCAAAGCCTGGGTCGGCACAGCAGGCGCGGGTGACTGCGTGAAGATCATGACCGGGGCCATCATGCCGGCAGGCTTTGACACCGTGGTGCCGCAAGAAATAGTCACGCCACTGACCGGCGAAGCTGAATTGATTGTCATTCCGCCGGGCCTGCTCAAGCCCGGTGACAACCGACGTTTTCGCGGTGAGGACTTGGCGCAAGGCCACCCTGCACTGCTCAAAGGCCAAGTCATCACGCCGGCACGACTCGGCTTAGCCGCCTCGCTGGGTTTGCCCAGCCTTCCTTGCTGGCGTCCCTTGCGAGTGGCTTATTTTTCAACCGGCGACGAGATCCTGTCGCTGGGCGAGCCACCGCGTGAAGGCGCTGTGTACGACAGCAACCGCTACACCACCTTTGGCCTGCTCAAGCGGCTCGGCTGCGAGGTGATTGACATGGGCGTGGTTAAAGATGATCCCGCCCTGCTGGAAGCCGCTTTCCGCTCTGCGGCAGCTCAGGCTGACGCGATCATCACCAGCGGCGGCGTCAGCGTCGGCGAAGCCGACTACACCAAAGCCATGATGAAAAAGCTCGGTGATGTGGCCTTCTGGCGCATCGCCATGCGACCCGGTCGGCCGATGGCTGTTGGCCGAATTGCATCAGAGTCCAGCGACAAAGCCGGTGCCGTGTTGTTCGGACTGCCCGGCAATCCGGTCGCCGTGATGGTGACTTTTTTAGCCTTTGTTCGACCGGCGTTGCTGCAAATGATGGGTTGCACCGACAGCCCTGCGCCGCTGCTCAAAGCCCACAGCCAAGAGCCGATGCGCAAAAAAGCGGGCCGCACCGAATACCAGCGCGGCTGGGTCTCAACTGCTGCCGATGGTTCGCTGCAAGTGCGCACCACCGGCAACCAAGGTTCGGGTGTATTGAGTTCGATGGCAGAAGCCAACGGCCTCATCATGTTGCACCACGACCAAGGCAACGTCGCCGTCGGCGATCTGTTGGACGTGATGATGTTTGACGGCGCGATCTAAATCGACTGGCGAAGTTCAGTGGCCAGCCGCAGCCGGTGTCTCATGGGCCACTTGCGTGCTCGCGCCCGGAATCGCCTTGCGGGCAAACAGCGTGTACATGGTCGGCACCACGAAGATTGTCAGCAGTGTGCCCAAAGACATACCGCCCACAATGACCCAGCCGATTTGCATGCGGCTTTCCGCACCCGCGCCCGTGGCCATCGCCAACGGCAAAGCCCCCAAGACCATCGCACCGGTGGTCATCAAAATCGGCCGCAGACGCTGCGCTGAGGCTTTGACCACCGCGTCGATCATGTCCATCCCCTGACCGCGCAGTTGGTTGGTGAACTCGACAATCAAGATGCCGTGCTTGGTGATCAGCCCGACCAGCGTGATCAGACCAATCTGCGAATACACGTTGAGTGATCCGCCGCTCCATTTCAGCGCCAACAAGGCGCCGATCATCGACAGCGGCACCGACAGCATGATGACCAGCGGATCAACAAAGCTCTCGAACTGCGCCGCCAACACCAAGAAAATAAACACCAGCGCCAGCACAAAAACAATCACCAGCGCACCCTGCGACTTGCGGAACTCACGCGAGGTGCCGTTGAGTTCGGTGCTGTAGCCGGTCGTGAGAATTTTCGCTGCCGTCTGATCCATGAAGCGCAAGGCTTCGCCCAGCGAATATTCGCTGGACAAATTGGCCGTGATGGTGACCGAGCGGCGCTGACCAAAGTGGTTGAGCTCACGCGGCGAAACGCTTTCGCGCACCTTCACCAGAGCCGACAGCGGGATGATGGCATCGTTACGGCCACGCACGTAAATGCGGTCAATGTCTTCTGGCGTGTTGCGGCCGCTGGCCTGCGTCTGCACGATCACGTCGTACTGCTCGGCATCGCGCTTGTAGCGCGTCACGTTGCGACCACCGAGCAGGGTTTCAACCGCCTTGGCAACCACCTCGACACTCACACCCAGATCAGCCGCCTTCTCACGGTCAACGCTGATGCGCAGCTCTGGCTTGTTCAGGCGCAAGTCAACGTCCGGCGAGACGATGCCTGGATTCTTGGCAATTTCGTCGAGCATCTTACGCACCATGCCGTTCAGGTTCTGGTAACTTTCCGAGGTCTGAATAACGAAGTTGAGGGGTCGCTCGCGAAAACCCTGGCCCAATGAAGGCGGTGTGATCGGAAAGGCCGTCACACCCGACAAGCTGGCGAATTTGGGTCCGAGTTCACGCGCCATGTCCATCGTCGTGCGTTTGCGGTCGTCCCAGTCGACAGTGCGGTAAACCACGCTGGCCTGCGCCACCGTGGGGTTGCCTAGGCTGACAAAAATACGGTCGAACTCTTTGAAGGGTTGACCCATTTTTTCCAGCGCGCGGGCGTAACGGTCGGTGTAGTCCAGCGTTGCGCCGTCAGGCGCATTGACGTTGGCCAAAATCACGCCACGGTCTTCCATCGGCGAGAGTTCTTGCTTCATGGTCGGGAACACCAAGACAATCGCAGCCGCGCTGATCAGCATGACCAGCAACACCAGCCAGCGCGCCTGCAACAGCCAAGCCTTGATCATGCCGCCCAGCCCGGCATTGGCCGCAGGCAGGTGACGCATGGTCACCAACCAGCGCAGAAAAGCACCGTAACTGTCAGACAAACCTGTCAGCAGACGCTCCATGCCGCGGTCAAATCGGTTCGGGTTCGGGTTGTGCTTCAGCAGTTGCGTGCACATCATGGGCGTCAGCGTCAGCGCAACAAAACCAGACACCACCACCGCGCCGGCCAGTGCCAGCGCAAACTCGACAAACAGCCGGCCGGTGCGGCCCGGCGTGAAAGCCAGTGGCGCATACACCGCCACCAGCGTCGCGGTCATGGTGATGATGGCAAAGCCGATTTCACGGGCCCCCTTGATGCCGGCTGAAAACGGATCCATGCCCTCTTCAATGTGCCGGTAAATATTCTCCAGCATGACGATGGCGTCGTCGACCACCAGACCAATCGCCAACACCAAAGCCAACAAGGTCAATGTGTTGATCGAAAAGCCAGCCAATGCCATCAGCGCGAAGGTGCCGATCAGACTCACCGGAATGGTGACGATGGGAATGATGGATGCGCGCAAGGTGCGCAAGAACACAAAAATGACCAGTGCCACCAGCAACACCGCTTCGACGATGGTGCGATACACATTTTTAACAGAGCGGTCAATGAAAACCGAATTGTCATTGGCCACGTCGATCACCATGTCGGCGGGCAGATCCGCTTGCAGCTTGGGCAAGGCCGCCCGAACACCTTTTGACAAGTCCAGCGGATTGGCGGTGGCCTGCCGGATCACGCCAACAGCCACGGCTGAACGG
>JBEDKR010000168.1:0-5191 GCA_041172005.1 Pseudomonadota bacterium | reverse complement strand
GGTCTTTCCCGCAATTTTCTTATTTCGCCCTTGCGGCCATGATGGCTTCAGACACGTTACGCGGGGCTTCCGAGTAGTGCTTGAATTCCATCGTGTAGGTGGCGCGACCTTGCGACATTGAGCGCAATGTGGTCGAGTAGCCGAACATTTCTGACAGTGGCACTTCAGCCTTGATGGCTTTGCCGCCACCCACCATGTCTTCCATGCCCTGAACCATGCCGCGGCGTGAGGACAAATCGCCCATCACGTTGCCTGCGTAGTCTTCTGGCGTCTCAACTTCCACCGCCATCATGGGCTCCAGAATGACCGGTCCAGCTTTACGGCAACCTTCTTTGAAACCAAAGATGGCGGCCATCTTGAAGGCCATTTCGTTCGAGTCAACGTCGTGGTACGAACCGAAGTGCAGCGTGACTTTCACGTCAACCACCGGGTAACCCGCCAACACGCCCGAAGTCACGGCTTCGTGGATGCCTTTTTCAACAGCAGGAATGTATTCGCGTGGAACCGTTCCGCCTTTGATGGCATCGACAAACTCAATGCCTTTGCCCATTTCATTGGGTTCAATCTTGAGCACAACGTGGCCGTACTGACCCTTACCGCCGGACTGACGCACGAACTTGCCTTCAGCATCTTCGATGGTCTTGCGGATGGTTTCGCGATAAGCCACCTGCGGCTTACCGACGTTGGCTTCAACGCCGAACTCACGCTTCATCCGGTCAACAATAATTTCCAGATGCAACTCGCCCATACCGGCGATCAGGGTCTGACCGGACTCTTCGTCGGTCTTGACACGGAAAGATGGATCTTCTTGAGCCAGACGCTGCAAGGCGATACCCATTTTTTCTTGGTCAACCTTGGTCTTTGGCTCAACCGCCTGTGTGATCACGGGCTCAGGGAAGACCATGCGCTCGAGCATGACGATGGCATCTGGATCGCACAATGTTTCGCCGGTGGTGACGTCCTTCAAGCCAACGCAAGCAGCGATGTCACCAGCGCGAATTTCGCTGACTTCTTCACGGTTGTTGGCGTGCATTTGCACGATACGACCGATACGCTCTTTCTTGCCCTTGATCGGGTTGTAAACGCTGTCGCCTTTTTTCAGCACACCAGAGTAAACGCGCACGAAAGTCAGCTGACCGACGAACGGGTCGGTCATCAGCTTGAATGCCAGTGCAGAGAATTTTTCTCCGTCGTCAGCCTTGCGGGTGACTGGCTGCTCATCTTCATCCATGCCCTTGACAGGTGGAATGTCGATTGGCGATGGCATGAATTCGATCACAGCATCCAGCATGCGCTGAACACCTTTGTTCTTGAAAGCCGAACCGCAGTACATGGGCTGGATTTCGCTGGCGATGGTACGGGTGCGAATACCGAATTTGATTTCAGCTTCAGTCAAGTCACCTTCTTCGAGGTACTTGTTCATCAACTCTTCATTGGCTTCAGCAGCTGCTTCGACCATTTTTTCGCGCCACTCTTTGGCCAACTCAACGAGCTCGGCTGGAATGTCACGGTAGTCGAACTTCATGCCTTGCGACGCTTCGTCCCAGATGATGGCCTTCATTTTTATCAGGTCAACCACGCCGGTGAAGTTTTCTTCAGCACCAATTGGAATCACCATTGGCACAGGGCTGGCCTTGAGGCGCAGTTTCATCTGGTCAACGACTTTGAAGAAGTTGGCGCCAGTACGGTCCATCTTATTGACAAAGGCCAGACGTGGCACTTTGTACTTGTTGGCTTGACGCCAGACAGTTTCCGACTGGGGCTGAACGCCACCCACAGCGCAGTAAACCATGCAAGCGCCGTCCAGCACGCGCATGGAACGCTCAACTTCAATCGTGAAGTCAACGTGGCCAGGGGTGTCAATGATGTTGATGCGGTGCTCAGGCAAGGACTTATCCATGCCCTTCCAGAAGCACGTCGTGGCAGCCGAGGTGATCGTGATGCCGCGCTCTTGCTCTTGCTCCATCCAGTCCATGGTGGCAGCGCCGTCGTGAACTTCACCGATTTTGTGGTTCACGCCAGTGTAAAAAAGGACCCGCTCGGTCGTCGTGGTTTTGCCGGCATCGATGTGCGCGGAAATGCCGATATTTCGGTAGTTTTCAATGGGGGTAGCGCGGGACATAAATTTCTTTCAGTTCGATGAACGAACAATATTCGTAGCTAAAACATGGTTCATGTTTTCACTGCGCGTCTGCCGGCTGCACCTTGTGTGCGCAGCCGGCAGAGATTTGGGGTTGAACCGTCAGGCCGGAAGGCGCATCGCGCGCCTTGGGCTTTCTGGCAACGCGTCAAATTCGCGTAGTCAACATGGCTAGTCGACTTTAGAAGCGGAAGTGGCTGAAGGCCTTGTTGGCTTCGGCCATGCGGTGAACTTCGTCACGCTTTTTCATGGCGCCGCCACGGCCTTCAGTCGCTTCCATCAGCTCATTGGCCAGACGCAAAGACATGGATTTTTCACCACGTTTCTTGGCTGCTTCTTTGAGCCAACGCATGGCCAAAGCCATACGACGCACAGGACGTACTTCAACTGGCACTTGGTAGTTAGCACCACCGACACGGCGGGACTTCACTTCGACCATCGGCTTGATGTTGCCAATAGCCATGTGGAAAGCCTCAAGCGGGTCTTTGCCAGGGTTCTTTTTCTCGATAAATTCGAGCGCGCCATAAATGATGCGCTCTGCGACGGCTTTTTTGCCGCCTTGCATGATCACGTTCATGAACTTGGCGAGATCGACATCGCCAAATTTAGGATCAGGAAGAATTTCACGTTTAGGGACTTCGCGACGACGTGGCATTTTTTCACCTCTTTGCTTCAGCTGGCACCGCTCCAAGCAGTCTTGGGGCAATACCGCGAGAACTTATTCAGCTCTCACTTACTCGACCGGCACAACTATTTGCACTTGGGTCACTTCGCTCTCAACACCGGCCAGGGCGTGGGGAGCACCTTGTTTTTTCAAAGACATTTGCAAACCATTTGCAAGCGCTTTTGGCGCGGACACTGCTTGCGCAGACCGAACCGGTCAAGCCGAAGTGGCTTATTTGACCTTTGGCTTTTTCGCGCCGTACTTGGAACGCGACTGCTTGCGGTCTTTCACGCCTTGCAAGTCGAGCGAGCCACGCACGATGTGGTAACGCACACCTGGCAAGTCTTTGACACGACCGCCACGAACCAGCACCACGCTGTGTTCCTGCAGGTTGTGGCCTTCGCCGCCGATGTAGGAGATGATTTCAAATCCGTTGGTCAGGCGCACTTTGGCGACTTTACGCAGAGCGGAGTTTGGCTTCTTTGGCGTTGTTGTGTACACACGGGTGCACACGCCGCGGCGCTGTGGCGAGTTCTGCATAGCAGGACTCTTCGATTTGATCTTTTCGACCTCGCGCCCCTGGCGCACTAGCTGATTAATGGTTGGCATGTAAAACGTCCCTCAACGTCTGAAATTTATCTAACTGATACCCGCAGCAAGTACGTAAAAACTTGAAAACGTGCATCCCTCCGGAATTTCCGGAAAGCCTTCTAGTGTAGCAGCACAGATTGACCGCTGTAAACAGCAGCCAAGGCAAGGCTTGAGCTGAGCATTATTTGATCCACAAGCGCACCGAATCCCAAGCGCGTCCCAGCACGCCAGACTCGTCCACTGCCTCCAGCGTCATCAGCGGCACTTCGGCCACCACGACGTCGTTGCCGGTGGTGACTTTGAGCGTGCCCATCGACTGCCAGCGCGTGAAGGGAGCGACCAATGGGTCGGGACGTGAGACCTGGGTTTTCAACTTGGCGCCGCTGCCAGCCGGGACCGCCACCACAATGGCTTCGGCACGGCCGAGTTTGACAACGCTTGACTTGCCTTTCCAGACCCGGGGCGAGACAACGGCCTGACCGGCATCAAACAGCTTGACCGCTTCGAACGCGGTGTAGCCCCAGTTCAATAATTTCTGGGCCTCGGTGGCACGAGCGTTTTCGCTGGCAGCACCCAACACGATGGTCAAAATTCGGCGTCCACCGGGCGTGTTGTCCGCGCCCAAATTTGGAAAATCACGTTTAGCCGTTGCGATTAAGCAATAACCGGCTGCATTTGTGTGGCCGGTCTTCAAGCCGTCCACAGACGGGTCGCGGAACAACAATAGGTTGCGGTTGGTGTCGTTGGCTGAAGGCGTGCCGGGGTAACGATATTTCTTCAGCGCGTAGTAACCGGTGTATTCAGGAAAGTCGTGCAACAGCCGGGTCGACAAAATGCTCAGGTCACGGGCCGTGGTGGTGTGGCCAGGCTCGGTCAAACCCTCAGGGTTCGTGTAGCTGGTCGACATCATGCCAAGGGTCTTGGCCCGCTGGTTCATGAGTTGCACAAAGCGCTCGACACTGCCGCCGACGCCCTCGGCCAAGGCCACCGTCGCGTCATTGCCCGACTGGACGATCATCCCCTTGATGAGATCTTCGACCGGAACCTGCATCTTCGGGTCAATGAACATGCGGGAGCCCGGCATTTTCCAGGCCCGCTCACTGACGCCAAAGGTTTGTTTGAGATCGATTTTTTTAGACTTCAGGGCATCAAACACCAAGTACGCCGACATTAGTTTTGTGAGCGAGGCGGGCTCCACTGCTGAGTCAATGTCCTTGGACGCCAAAATCTGGTTGGCCGTGACGTCAAGCACCAAGTAAGAACGTGCAGCCACCTCCGGCGGCTGCGGCACTTGGGCCTGCGCCACGGCCATCAAGCCTTGCGACGCAAAAAGGACCAGGGCCGTGGTGGCGCAGCCAAAGGCGCGTGTCAATCGATGCATAAAAGGGGGGTACTCGTCAATGTCGGCGTGAGCCGGGATGTCAAAAGAAAACGAAAAGCGAAGAGCAGGTTTTCGGCGCATCAACTCAGATGGCGAACCACTAAACTCTTCAGAAGAGGTAATTGTCCATGAAAGAAATGGCCTACGCCCGGGACGACTGTCACTGGAAGTATCTGTGGGCGCGCCCAATCCATCACCGCTGCCAGCGGCACCGTGTCGTCTTGCTCGCCATGAATCACCAGCGTTTTCACGTGCGCCTCAGCCGGAATCGGCGAGACAGGGAATCGACTGGTCGCGACCCCCACCAATACCAACGAATCAATCTCGCGCCCGGCATGGAGCTGGGCAAAGGCGTTCGACGTGACAAATGCGCCGAAAGAAAATCCAGCCAAGGCAAGGCGACCGATGGGCGCTG
>JBEDKR010000167.1:0-5220 GCA_041172005.1 Pseudomonadota bacterium | reverse complement strand
CAAAGCTGCGCGGCATTGACCAGTTGGTTTGCACCGGAGCGCTGAGCCGACACGCTGCTGAGGCTTTTAAAGATGCGCGTCACCACGAGACTTTTGACGCCATGTTGACGGACGTTCAGCGTGCCGTGCTGGGGTGCGCCAGTGTGCTGGTCAAAGGCTCCCGATTCATGAAGATGGAGCGCGTGGTCGAAGCTATCTCTACACAAGCAGACCCAAGAGCCACTCCCGTCGCAAAGGAAAAAACATGTTCTTAAGTCTGGCTCAGTGGTTGCAGACCCTGTCGCCCGAATTCGGGTTCTTTCGGGTTTTCCAATACCTGACATTGCGTGCCGTCATGGCCGCACTCACGGCCTTGCTGATTGGCTTGATCGCCGGCCCGATCGTCATTCGCCGCCTGACCGAATTGAAGATCGGCCAGCCGATTCGCGAGTACGCCATGCAAACGCACTTGAGCAAAAGTGGTACACCGACCATGGGCGGTGTGTTGATTCTGCTGGCGATTGCGATCTCGACCTTGCTGTGGGCCGACTTGAGCAACCGTTTTGTCTGGATCGTGCTGGTCGTGATGCTGGGTTTTGGTGCCATCGGCTGGGCTGATGACTGGAAAAAAGTGGTCAGCAAGGATCCCGAGGGCATGCGCTCACGTGACAAGTACCTGTGGCAATCGCTGATCGGGTTGCTTGCCGCGCTGTACCTCGTGTTCAGCATTTCAGAAAGCTCAAACCTGCGCGTGTTCGAGTTGTTCGTGAATTGGGTCAAGTCGGGTTTTGATGTCAGCCTGCCGCCGCAGGCTGGCTTGTTGTTGCCCTTCTTCAAGCAAGTCAGCTACCCCTTGGGTGTGTTCGGTTTTGTCATCCTCACCTACTTGGTGATTGTGGGTTCCAGCAACGCCGTGAACTTGACTGATGGCCTCGATGGCCTGGCCATCATGCCGGTGGTGATGGTCGGTTCGGCGCTGGGCATTTTTGCCTACGTCGCCGGTAGCTCGGTGTATTCCCGTTACTTGTTTTTCCCTTACATTCCGGGTGCCGGTGAGTTGTTGATTTTTTGCGCCGCCATGGCCGGTGCTGGCTTGGCTTTCTTGTGGTTCAACACGCATCCGGCACAGGTCTTCATGGGTGACGTGGGCGCGTTGGCGCTGGGCGCAGCGCTCGGCACTATTGCGGTGATCGTGCGGCAAGAAATCGTGCTGGCCATCATGGGCGGCATCTTCGTGGTTGAGGCCTTGTCGGTCATGCTGCAGGTGACCTATTTCAAATACACCAAGCGCAAATACGGCACCGGCAGGCGCATCTTGAAGATGGCGCCACTGCACCATCATTTTGAGAAAAGCGGTTGGAAAGAAACGCAAGTGGTGGTGCGCTTCTGGATCATCACCATGCTGCTTTGCCTGGTCGGTTTGTCGACCCTGAAACTGCGATGAAAAAACTCGCCACACAACATGTCTTGGTGCTGGGGCTCGGCTTGTCCGGCCTGGCATTGGCACGTTGGTGTGCGCGCCATGGCAGTCGCGTGACAGTAGCCGACACCCGGACTGCACCGCCGCAGTTGACCGCCTTGCAGCAAGAGTGGCCAGCCGTGACATTCGTGTCCGGTGATTTTGCCGCGCTGATGCAACGTGGCGAGCATTTTGATTTGATTTTGCGCAGCCCTGGTTTGTCGCCCGCTGAGGTCGCACCTGTGCTGCAAGTAGCCAAAGAGCAGGGCGTGCCTTGCGGCAATGAACTCAGCTTGTTCGCTGAGGCACTGCGGGAGCTTGCTGAAACAGAAGCAGAGACGCTTCCCTACCTCCCCAAAGTCATCGCCATCACCGGCACCAACGGCAAAACAACCGTCACATCCTTAACCGGGCAGTTGGTGCAGCGCGCCGGCAAAAGCGTGGCGGTGGCCGGCAATATCGGCCCCACATTGTTAGACACCTTGCAAACTTGCATCGACACCGACGCCTTGCCTGAAGTCTGGGTGCTGGAGTTGTCGAGTTTCCAGCTGGACGAGGTCACCGGCTTTGAGCCGAGCGTGGCCACGGTGCTGAACATTAGCCAAGACCATCTCGATTGGCATGGCTCCATGGCCGCTTACGTGCGCGCCAAATCCGCCATTTACGGCCACACCAGTGTCATGCTGTTGAATCGCGATGACCCGCAGGTCATGGCCGTAGTGCCGGCTTTGGTCAAGGGCAAACAGCTGCGCAATATATTGACTTTTGGCGGTGATGTGCCGCAACGCCCGGGCGACTACGGCATTGAAACCGTCAACGGCATGGCTTGGCTGGTGCGTGCGGCGGAAGCCGACGAGACCATCAAGCGTCGGCGTGACGAAGAAATTCCCATTTATGTGCAGCGCTTGATGCCGGTTGATGCCTTGCGCATTCGCGGTCGCCACAATGCCACCAATGCGCTGGCTGCTTTGGGCTTGGCAAATGCCATTGGTTGCACCATGGCGCCGTTGTTGCATGGCTTGCGCGACTACCGTGGTGAGCCGCACCGGGTCGAGTCGGTCGCGGTGGTGAACGATGTCGAATACTTTGACGACAGCAAAGGCACCAACGTCGGCGCTACCGTCGCGGCCCTGAATGGTTTGGGAGCAGACCGTCGATTGGTGTTGATCTTGGGCGGTGAGGGGAAGGGTCAAGACTTTGCGCCACTGGCTGAGCCGGTGGCGCGCTATGTGCGCGCCGTGGTGTTGATCGGGCGAGACGCGCCTTTGATTCAAGCGGCGATTGAAGACTCAGGTGTCGACATGTTGGCTGCTGATTCGATGGCCGCCGCTGTGGAACTTGCGGCCGGTGTGGCCAAGGCCGGTGACGCCGTGCTGATGTCACCGGCCTGCGCCAGCTTCGACATGTTTGAGAACTACGGCCACCGGGCCCAAGTTTTCTGTGACGCCGTGCAAGCGCTGGCACTGGATTCGGGGGCGGTCATATGAGCCTCAGCGCACGTCTGGTCGGTTGGTTCGGTGCGCCGCAGGGCGGCAGCGATACCTTGCCTGTGCGCACCAGCTTAGACCGCATCAGCAACTCGTCGCCGGTTCGTTTGCTGGGCTTTGACCAAGCACTGGTCGGTGTGACGCTGGCACTCGTTTTGTGGGGCTTGATCATGGTGTATTCGGCCTCCATCGCGATGCCAGACAACCCGAGGTTTTCGCGCTATGCGCACAACCACTTTTTGATCCGCCATATTTTGTCGGTGTGCTTGGCCTTGATCGTCGCCTTCGCCACATTTCAAGTGCCTCTGACGGTGTGGGAAAAAATGGCGCCGTGGTTGTTCATTGGCTCCTTGGTGCTGTTGTGCCTAGTACTGCTGCCTTTCATTGGCAAGGGTGTGAACGGCGCGCGCCGCTGGATCTCGCTTGGCTTTATGAATTTTCAGCCGTCTGAGCTGGCCAAGTTCGCGGTCTTGATTTATGCCTCCGACTACATGGTCCGCAAGATGGACGTGAAAGAACGTTTTTTCCGCGCTGTGCTGCCGATGGCTGCTGCCGTGGGTGTGGTCGGTGTGCTGTTGTTGGCTGAGCCTGACATGGGCGCTTTCATGGTGATCTCTGTCATTGCCATGGGCATTCTCTTTTTAGGCGGTGTCAACGCACGCATGTTCTTTGCGATTGCCGCTGTCGTCGTCATCGCCTTTGCGCTGATGGTGGCCATGAGCGAATGGCGGCGCGACCGGATTTTTGCCTATCTCGATCCGTGGGATGCTAAGCATGCGCTCGGCAAGGGCTATCAATTGACGCACTCGCTGATTGCCTTTGGGCGGGGCGAATTTTTTGGTGTCGGGTTGGGCGGCAGCGTCGAGAAACTGCACTGGTTGCCAGAAGCACACACCGACTTTTTGTTGGCGGTGATTGGCGAAGAATTCGGTTTTGTCGGTGTGGCTGTTTTGCTCGGACTGTTCTTGTGGATGACCCGCCGCATCATTCACATCGGACGTCAGTCGATTGCGCTCGACCGTTTGTTTGCAGGCTTGGTGGCGCAGGGTGTCGGCATTTGGATCGGCTTTCAGGCCTTCATCAACATGGGTGTGAACCTAGGCGCGCTACCCACCAAGGGCCTGACTTTGCCCTTGATGAGTTACGGCGGTTCGGCCATTCTCATGAACCTGGTGGCCTTGGCGGTGGTGCTGCGCATCGACTACGAAAATCGCGTGCTGATGCGGGGAGGCCGGCTATGAAGCGTCCTCTCACAGCGCTTGTCATGGCCGGCGGCACCGGCGGTCATATCTTTCCTGGTCTGGCGGTGGCTGAAGCCCTGCGCGAGCGTGGCTGGCAGGTGCATTGGCTGGGCGGCAAAGGCCGGGTTGGCCAGCCAAGCATGGAAAGTAAATTAGTGCCAGCAAGCGGCTTCGCCTTTGAAGCGATTGATTTTGCAGGTGTTCGCGGCAAGGGTCTGCTGACGCTGGCTTTGCTGCCGCTGCGCCTGCTGCAAGCCTTCTGGCAAAGCATTCAAGTCGTTCGCCGGGTCAAGCCCGATGTGGTCATCGGTTTGGGCGGTTACGTCAGTTTTCCGGGCGGCATGATGGCTGTGCTGCTGGGCAAGCCGCTCATCTTGCATGAGCAAAATTCAGTCGCCGGTATGGCCAACCGCGTGCTCGCGGGTGTGGCGGACCGCATTTTCACGGCCTTTCCGAATGTCTTCAAAAAAGCCGAGTGGGTGGGTAATCCGTTGCGCACAGCCTTCACGCAACAAGCTGAACCTGCCCTGCGTTTCGCCGGCCGCAGCGGCCCACTCAAGTTGTTGGTGGTGGGCGGCAGTCTGGGTGCGCGGGCGCTGAATGAATTGGTGCCCAAAGCGCTGGCGCTGATGAGCAATGCCAGCAGGCCGCAGGTGGTCCATCAAAGTGGCGCGCAACAAATTGAAGCGCTGCGCAGCAACTACGCACAGGCCGGCGTGTTGGCTGAATTGACGCCCTTCATTGACGACACGGCGCAAGCGTTTGCCGACGCCGACCTCATCATTGGCCGCGCTGGCGCCAGCACCGTGACAGAAATTGCTGCAGTCGGCGCAGCCGCACTGTTTGTGCCTTTCCCCGCCGCTGTGGATGACCACCAGACTTTGAATGCCCGCTTTTTGGTCGAGGCTGGCGGAGGCTGGTTGATCCAGCAGTCCGACTTGACGCCAGAAGGCTTGGCTGGCTTGCTGCAAACCATGACGCGGGCCAATCTCTTAGAGCGGGCCGAGGCCGCGTATCAAATGAAAAAAATCAATGCCACGGCGAGTGTCGTCGC
>JBEDKR010000166.1:0-5283 GCA_041172005.1 Pseudomonadota bacterium | reverse complement strand
GCCAAGTGGTTGGCGGCGACCTTGGCTTGCTCGAACAAAGGCGCGACCAAACCGTAGGCAATGCCGCGGTGTGCTGCGCATTCGCCCACCGAATAAATGCGCGCATCGGTGACGGTTTGTAGGGTGTCGGTGACGACGATGCCTTTGTTGCAATGCAGGTTCATCGACTCAGCCAGCGTGGTGTTGGGGCGAATACCCACCGCCATCACCACCAAGTCAGTGGCGAGTTCAGTGCCGTCTTTGAATTTGATCGACGCGACGCGGCCATCGGCGTTGCCGGTGAGCTCTTGTGTCTGCGCGCCCATGAGGAAGTTCAGGCCGCGTGCTTCGAGTGACTTTTGCAGCAGCTTGCCGGCCACGCTGTCAAGCTGGCGCTCCATCAGCGTTGGCATGACGTGCACCACGGTGACCTTCATGCCGCGCAGCATCAGACCATTGGCGGCCTCAAGCCCAAGCAGCCCGCCACCGATGACGACGGCGTTTTTGTATTGGGTGGCGGCGGCTATCATCTCGTTGGTGTCGGCGATGTCACGGTAGGCAATCACGCCTTTCAAGTCTTTGCCCGGCACCGGCAGGATGAACGGATTCGAGCCGGTGCACATCAGCAGCCGGTCGTAAGATTCTTCCGTGCCATCTTCAGCGCGTACCACGCGTTTGACGCGGTCAACGTTGACCACTTTTTTGCCAGCGTGCAGCGTGATGTGGTTGTCGCTGTACCACTCCCAGCTGTTCAGCACGATCTCGTCTAGCGTTTGTTCGCCGGCCAGCACCGGGCTCAACAAAATACGGTTGTAGTTGGGGTGCGGCTCAGCGCCAAACACGGTGATGTCGTACAGATCGGGTGCGATCTTGAGCAATTCTTCGAGGGTCCGCACACCGGCCATGCCGTTGCCGACCATCACCAGCTTTTGTTTTTTGACACGCATGTCCATGGCGTTGTTCTTTCAGTGATGCGAAGTTTGAAATCGAGGGGTGAATCTGCAACAGGGGTCAGGCAGATTTTTCGACGTGGCTTTGTCGGGTGTACAAAAAGTCAATCACGGCTTTGCGGTAGCTCAGGTACTCTGAGCTTTCGGCCAGTGCTACGCGATTGCGTGGGCGAGGCAACTTCACTTCGAGCACGTCGCCAATGGTGGCTGACGGGCCGTTGGTCATCATGACGATCTTGTCGCTCAGCAGCACGGCTTCGTCGACATCGTGCGTGACCATCACCACCGTGCTTTGCGTGGTGGCGACGATTTGCAGCAACTCGTCTTGCAGCTTGGCGCGGGTCAGGGCGTCGAGTGCGCCGAAGGGTTCGTCCAGCAGCAAGACCTTGGGCTGCATCGACAAGGCGCGGGCAATGCCGACCCGTTGCTTCATGCCGCCAGAGATTTCACCAGGTCGCTTTTGGGCCGCAGCCGTCAGGCCGACCATGCTCAGCGCGGCGTCGGTGCGCTCTTTCAGTTGCGCCTTGGTGTCGGTTTTCGAGAAGACGCGCTCAACGGCTAAGTAGACGTTTTCAAAGCAGGTCAGCCAAGGCAGCAATGAGTGGTTCTGGAAGACCACCGCACGTTCTGGGCCGGGGCCAGAGATTTCGCGGTTGGCGCAGAGCAGCGTGCCCTCGGTGGGTGTTGTCAGACCGGCGAGCAAATTCAGCAGCGTGGACTTGCCGCAGCCAGAGTGGCCGATCAGCGCGACGAATTCGCCTTTGGCGACTGTCAGGTCAATGTCCTTGAGCGCGCAAAACGGACCTTTTTTGGTCTTGAAGGTTTGCTCAACGCCCTGGATTTCAATGTACTTGGTGCTCAATGAAGTGTGCATGATGGGCTTTCAGTTCTTGACTTCTTCAAAGGTGAAGGCGGTGGCGATCTTGATCAGGATGTATTCCAGAATCAGGCCGACCAAGCCGATCACGAAGATGGCGATGATGATGTTCTTGACGTTCAGGTTGTTCCACTCGTCCCAGACCCAAAAGCCGATGCCGACGCCGCCGGTGAGCATCTCAGCCGCAACGATCACCAGCCAGGCTGTACCGACGGCCAGACGTACGCCGGTCAGCATGTAAGGCAGCACGGCAGGGAACAAAATCTTCGTGACGATCTTCCATTCGGAGAGGTTCAGGACACGCGCCACGTTCATGTAGTCCTGCGGCACGCGTTGCACCCCCACCGCCGT
Organism: Pseudomonadota bacterium; assembly: GCA_041172005.1. Classification (GTDB taxonomy): domain Bacteria; phylum Pseudomonadota; class Gammaproteobacteria; order Burkholderiales; family Burkholderiaceae_C; genus Polaromonas. Next base: position 3,126 of record JBEDKR010000166.1, on the reverse strand, counting down.
GTTGATGATCATGGGCCAGATCGAGCAGATGAAAATAGTCCAGATGGCCGCTGGGTTGGCACCCTTGAAGACCAATAAGCCGATCGGCAACCAAGCCAGAGGTGAGACCGGACGCAACAGGCTGATGAGCGGGTTGAACATGCTGCTCAAAAACGAGAAGCGGCCAATCGCAAAACCCACTGGAATGCCGACCAGTGCTGCTAGGCCAAAGCCCATGGCCACTCGCTTCAGTGACGACAGCACGTTCCAGCCAATGCCTTGGTCGTTCGGGCCCTTGTCGTAAAACGGATCGCTGAAAAGATCGATGGCTTGAGTCAAGGTGTCTTTGGGCGACGGAATCGACGCCCCAGTGCCCATCGACACCAATTCCCAGAGCAGCACCAGCAGGCCCAAACCCAGCACTGGTGGCAAGCAGCCCAGCCACAACCAAGACAGGTCGTACTGGGGCTTGCTGACAACGGCTGTCAGCGTCGGTTTTTTAATGTTGCGCCGCACCGGAGATGGGCTGACCGCCATGTCGGTGACCGGGGCATCGACTGCCGGCTCTGCAGTCCCCAGTGGGTTGTGAAATACGGCACTGACCATGGCTAGACCTACTCTCTTTTCAGGTGAATCGCATCAAACAAATCGTTCAGAAGCAGTGGCGTTGACGTTCAGGCGTGAACCTTGAAGCTGTCGGCGTATTTCTTCGGATCTTTGCCGTCCCAAACCACGCCGTCCATGAACTTGCTGCTGCGGGTCTCGCTTTTTGGCAGGCTTACCTTGGCGGCAGTTGCGGCTTGTTTGTAGATGTCGATGCGGTTGACTTGTTTGGCAACCGCCAAGTAGTCCGGATGCTCCTTGATCAGACCCCAGCGCTTGTGCTGCGTCATGAACCACATGCCGTCCGACAGGTACGGGAAGTTGACCGCGCCGTCGTTGTAAAACTTCATGTAGTTCGGGTCATCCCAAGTTTTGCCCATGCCATTTTGGTAGCGGCCCAAGATGCGCTGGTTGATGACGTCGGCGCTGGTGTTGACATACGATTTTTCGGCGATGGTTTCGGCCATTTTGTTTTTGTTGCTCAAGCTGGCGTCTATCCATTTGCCGGCTTCCAAAATAGCCGCCATCACGGCGCGCGTGGTGTTCGGGTATTTTTTGGTGAACTCGTCGGTGGTACCCAGCACTTTTTCAGGATGGTCTTTCCAGATGTCTTGGGTGGTGGTCGCTGTGACGCCGACACCGTCCATGATGGCGCGGTGGCCCCAAGGCTCGCCAACGCAAAAACCGTCCATGTTGCCGACGCGCATGTTGGCGACCATTTGCGGTGGCGGCACGGTGATGACTTTCGCGTCCTTCATCGGGTTCACGCCGTTGGCTGCCAGCCAGTAGTACAGCCACATGGCGTGGGTGCCGGTGGGGAATGTCTGCGCAAAGGTGTACTCGCGCTTTTCGCTGGCCATCAACTTGGCCAGACCGGCACCATCAACGCCGCCTTTGTCTGCGATTTTTTTAGACAGCGTGATGGCTTGGCCGTTGTTGTTCAGGTTCATCAGCACGGCCATGTCTTTCTTGGGCCCGGCTGTGCCCATGTGCACGCCGTAAACCAGCCCGTACAACACGTGGGCAAAGTCGAGCTCGCCGCTGACCAATTTGTCGCGCACACCGGCCCAGCTGGCTTCCTTGGTCGGGACTATCTTGACGCCGTATTTCTTGTCAAAACCCAGCACTGAGGCCATCACCACTGAGGCGCAGTCGGTCAGCGGAATGAAGCCGATCTTGACTTCCTTTTTTTCTGGGGCGTCAGAGCCTTGCGCGTAAACCGCCGCGCGCAGTGCCGGCGTGATGCCGATGGCGCCCACCGAGGCAGCTTGCAGCACGGAGCGGCGGGTCAAAGACGATTTCAGCAATTCAGTCATGTCGGTAACTCCAAAAGTGAAGAACAAGAAAAAGAGTCGAAAAAACAAAAAGGCGCTCGGACCGTGCAGACACATGGCTGTGCTGCTGGGTACGAACGCCTTTGTTCGGGTGACTCACCACTTCGCCGTTGAAGTGATGAGTCGATGAGTTTGTTTGAGCAAAAGCTGTGCCAGCGTTTGCGAGCCTGTTTCAGCCAGTGCAAATGGTTTGATGGTGCGAAATGCAGTGAGATCGCTGGTTGAGATGCACTGCTTTTGTGCGCTGCACCAATTTAGGCGGCTTCAGCCCAGCAGGTCGGCGGCGTCCAGCAGCCTCTGGGCTACCTCGCCCATGCGCAAGCCTTTGTCCATGGCGGCTTTGCGCAGTTTGTCGTAGGCGACGGCTTCGCTCAAGCCTTGTCGCTGCATCAACATGGCTTTGGCCCGGGCTATGGTTTTTCGGTCTTGCAACTCGCCTTTGGCGTCGGCGAGTTCCTGGCGCAAACCCTGTTCATGCTCAAAGCGCGCCATCGCCACATCGAGAATAGGGCGGATGCGGGTCGGCTCCAGCCCGGCCACGATATAGGCTGACACACCAGCCGCCACGGCGTCTTTGACGTGGCTGGTGTCGTCGTCGTTGGTGAACAGCACGATGGGCCTGCGGGCGTCGCGCGTGGCCATGACCACGTGCTCGAGCGAATCCCGGGCGTCACTTTCGGCGTCGACGATGATCATGTCTGGTTGCAATTGCGCCAGTCGCTCTGCCAGAAAAGTGTCGGCTGGCAGTGTGGCGATCAGGTTGAAGCCACCTTCGAGCAGACCAATGCGCAGTTGGCGCGAGCGCTCAATCAGCGCCACTGCGGCTTCATCGTCCGTGTCGACCGCCGACAAATCCGGCGCAATCACGACCAAGCGCAGGGTAGAAGGTGGTGCCAAGAGGTTGGTCATGGCCGTGATTTTGCAATATTCAAGCCAAGCCCAATCTTCAGCCTCGTAAACTCACGCCATGCTCGTACTAGGAATTGAATCAAGTTGTGATGAAACCGGCGTGGCGCTGGTCGACACGTCGGGCGCCGGTGTGCCGGTGCTGCTGTCCCACGCCCTGCACAGTCAAATTGAGATGCACCAAGCTTATGGTGGTGTGGTGCCGGAGCTCGCCAGCCGCGACCATATTCGCCGCGTACTGCCGCTCATCGCAGATGTCATGACCCAAACCGGCCGCACTTTGCCGGAGGTGGATGTGGTGGCT
>JBEDKR010000165.1:0-5301 GCA_041172005.1 Pseudomonadota bacterium | reverse complement strand
AGCATGTGCGTCAAGTGCGCAAAGACTGCGCCTCGGTCATATTGTGGTGTGCTGAAAAAGCCACCTGGATGGCCGGCGAAGGTGTGCAGATTTTTGGCGGTAACGGCTACATCAACGACTACCCGCTGGGGCGTTTGTGGCGCGATGCCAAGCTCTACGAAATCGGCGCCGGCACCAGCGAAATCCGCCGCATGCTGATCGGCCGTGAGCTGTTCGCCGAAACCTGTTGAGCCGCTTCCTTTGCGTCCAATTGACTAAGATCGACCCATGACCAATTCAATCCACAATCTTTTCGAACACAACCGTGCGTGGGCCGCGCAGATGGAGGCCGAGCGCCCCGGTTTTTTCACCAGCTTGGTTCAGCAGCAAACGCCCAAATACATGTGGATCGGCTGCTCTGACAGCCGAGTGCCGGCCAACCTGCTGACCGGACTGGAGCCGGGCGAAGTCTTCGTGCACCGCAACGTGGCCAACGTGGTGGTGCACTCAGACCTCAACGCGTTGTCGACCATTCAGTTTGCCGTTGAGCGACTCAAAGTGGAGCATGTGATGGTGGTCGGCCACTTCGGCTGCTCCGGCGTTCGTGCTGCGCTGGAAGGCGCGCGGATTGGTTTGGCCGACAACTGGCTGCGTCACATCCAAGATGTGCGTGACCGGCACCAATCGCTGATCAACGGGATTGCGGAAGAGCATCGCTGCGACGCGCTGGTGCAGCTCAATGTGATTGAGCAAGTCGTCAACGTGGCGCAGAGCACCGTGTTGCAAGACGCTTGGTCGCGCGGGCAAAACGTCTCGCTGCATGGCTGGGTGTACGGTATTCATGACGGCCTGCTGCAAGACATGCGTGTCACGGTCACGAGCAACAACGGCCTAGAGCCGATGTACCGTGCCGCTGTTGAGAGCGTGGCCAAGGCGCCGCGAAAAATTTCAATTTAACCCAGGAGAAAAAACATGTCTGACTCCATCGTGATCCTCGGTGCCGCTCGCACGCCCATGGGCGGTTTTCAGGGCGACTTTTCCTCTCTGGCCGCGCACGATCTCGGCGGCGCCGCGATCAAGGCAGCGATTGAGCGCGCCGGCATTTCTCCGGCCCTCGTTGACGAAGTGCTGTTCGGCAATTGCCTGATGGCTGGACAGGGCCAAGCGCCTGCGCGGCAAGCTGGTTTCAAGGGCGGCTTGCCGGCCAGCGCGGGCGCGGTGACGCTGTCCAAAATGTGCGGATCGGGCATGGAAGCGACGCTGCTCGCCAACGACCAGTTGATGGCCGGCAGCCGTGACGTGATGGTCACAGGCGGTATGGAAAGCATGACCAACGCGCCGCATTTGTTGCTCAAGGGCCGCAGCGGCATCCGTATCGGACACGACCGTATTTATGACCACATGATGCTCGACGGACTTGAAGACGCGTATGAGCCAGGCCGCGCCATGGGCACCTTTGGCGAGCAGTGCGCCGACAAATACCAGTTCACACGCGAGGCGCAAGACGCCTTCGCGACGGCCAGCGTTCAGCGCGCTCGGGCAGCAATTGAGACCGGCGCATTCCAAGCCGAGATCACACCGGTGACGGTGAAGGGCCGGGCCGGAGACACTGTGATTGCCATCGACGAAGGTCCGGGCAAGGTCAAGCTTGACAAGATGTCATCGCTGCGCCCGGCCTTCAAAAAGGACGGCACCATCACCGCCGCGTCCAGCTCGTCTATCAATGATGGCGCGGCCGCTTTGGTGCTGACACGTGCCTCCACAGCCAAGACCTTGGGTGCGACGCCGATCGCTCGTATCGTCGGCCACGCCACCTTTGCCCAAGCCCCCGAGTGGTTCACCACCGCACCGGTGGGTGCTGTGCAAAAGCTGCTGAAAAAAATCGGTTGGCAGGTGGCTGATGTCGACCTGTGGGAAATCAATGAGGCCTTCGCGGTGGTGCCGATGGCCGCCATGAAAGAGCTAGGCATCAGCCACGACATCGTCAATGTCAACGGCGGTGCGTGTGCCTTGGGTCACCCGATCGGTGCCAGCGGCGCCCGCATCATCGTCACCTTGCTGTATGCCCTGAAGGCCCGCGGCCTTAAAAAAGGCGTGGCGACTTTGTGCATTGGCGGTGGCGAAGGCACGGCGCTCGCGATCGAATTGCTGTAACCCGATTAACCAGGAAAATTCATGGCCATCACCAAAGGATTCCGCGCACTTGTAGATCAAGCCATGAGCGAGGTCACGACGTACAGTGTGGCCCAAATTCGTGAACGCTTGAGCGATCCGAAACTGCAGATTGTTGACATCCGTGACCCGCGTGAGCTTGAACGCGGCGGCACGCTACCGGGCGCACTGCTCGCACCGCGCGGCATGCTGGAGTTTTGGGTGGATCCGGACTCGCCGTATTTCAAACCTGTGTTTGGCGACGAGGCCCGCGAGTTCGTGTTGTTTTGCGGTGCCGGCTGGCGTAGTGCGCTGGCTGCCAAGGCCTTGCAAGACATGGGCATGACCAACGTCGCGCACATCGACGGCGGTTTTGCCGACTGGGCACAACAAGGCGGACCAGTGCAGACGCTCGACGAGCACAAAGCCGCCAGCCGGCCATCGGCCAAGGCTTGACGCTCCGTGGTCGATGATGACCCGTGTCCCTGCGGCCGCGAAACGAATCAAGGAATCGGCCCCCGCCGACCTTTGACCTTTGGGGCTTGCTGCGGTCGCTATCTGCAGCACTGGCTTGACTCACCCGCGCCCGACGCCGAGGCGCTGATGCGCTCGCGTTACAGCGCCTTTGTCTTGCAACAGGCCGAGTACCTGCGCGGCACATGGCATGTCAGCACGCGGCCCGATACGCTGGATTTTGAACCTGGAGCACGTTGGCTGGGGCTGGCGCTGCGGCGCCATCAAGTGACAGGCCCGGACAGCGCAGAAGTCGAGTTTGTGGCGCGCTACCGGTCGGGCGGCAAGGCTGTTCGGCTGCATGAAAAAAGTCGCTTTGTACGAGAAGAGGGCCGATGGTTTTATGTCGACGGGGATACGACGTAAAGCACCTTCATGTCGCCACGCGCGCGCCGTATCATCTGCGGATGAATTTCCAAGCTGTTTTATTTGATTGCGATGGCGTGCTGGTCGACAGCGAGGCCATCACCAACGGCGTGCTGCGCGACATGTTGGAAGAATCTGGCAGACCTCGTTTAGAAGGTGCGGTCCCGGGCTTGAAAAGGCTGCATGAGCAGGATCCAGTGCATGCGCTCACCCAGTTCGCGGTGGCAGAGTTCGTGCCAATACATGCTGTTGTTGGGGTCAGGCAATTTAACTTCGTGCAATTTTCTCGATGGCAGATTGTTGTGCATCACAGAATCGAGTGAGTTCAAAAAGTGTGTTTAAACCCAATTTATCTTTCAGATTCGCCCTGTGCATTTTGATGGTTCGCAGGGTGATGTTCAACATCTTGGCCGCCTCGCCTTGGCGGTGACCTTTGCCAAGCAGAAGCAAGACCTCAGCCTCACGATGGGTGATGGAAATGTCCATGGGCAAGTTCGTCACCGGTTCTTCAGCCGCCTCTAATTTCACCTGCGCAGCCTTGATAAAGAGGGCATTCAAGACATTGCTAACGTCGCTTCCAGAGAAGGGTTTTAAGAGGAAATCAATTGCGCCACCCCGCCATGCTTCAATGATGTCTGCTTGCTGAGCGTTACCGCTCATAAAGAGGATGGGAAATTCGAGATTCAGGAGTTTCAACTCCGATTGAAGGGCTACGCCCGTCATGCCTGGCATTTGAAAGTCTAAAAGCATGCAGGTTGGAATGCCGTATTCGAATTCAAAATCATTCAAGGCCGCCAGGAAGTCCTCTGCAGATTCAAAACTGGCAACCTCATGGTCGTGCGACAGCCAGTCTGTCAAGCCCTGCCTAAGGGCGGCATCGTCTTCCACAATGATGACCAGAGATTTTTTCATGGCTTAGTTGTTGGCTTCAACATGTATTGGTAGGGTGATTTTAAATTCAGTCCAGCCGCTTGGATGGCTCATTGCCGTGATGCTGCCTTGGTGACGCGCCATGATGGTCTTGCTCAGCCATAGCCCGACGCCAAGCCCCTCTTTCTTACTTGATTTATAGAGGTCAAAGATGCTGGGCATGAACTGTGGATCAATGCCACCCCCGTTGTCTTTGATGATGAGGGTGGCGATGCTTTCATGTTGAGAAAGAGTGATGCAAATTTCTTTCTGGTTGGCGTTGCTTTGCACAAGTGCATCGATGGCATTGGTCATGATGTTAATCAGAACTTGCTGAATTTGAATGGCATCACCAAAGAAAATAGGGTCGCTTTGATAATCCTTCACTAGCGTGATTTTTTTAGCTTCAAGATTGGGCTCAACAATCTCAATAATGGCATCTATTTTTTTTTGGAGATTGACCGGCGCAAATTCATCGCTGTTGGCGTTAAAAAATTGCCTTAGATTTTTGATCAACCCAGACAGCTTTGTGGATTGCGCTGAAATCTCATCGAGTGAAGCGATGGTTCGTGGGTCTTGGCCCGACTGCACCAAGTCTCGGCGAGTGGTGTCTGCGCGCAAGGCAATCGTGGTTAAAGGCTGGCTTAATTGATGGGCCAGAGAGCTGGCCAGCGCGCTGATACCGATCACTCTGTTTGAAGCGATAAGACCCAGTAAAAGCTGGTCTTTTTCCTCGATAGCCTGCACCAGGGGCTTGTTCAGGCGGTTTTGGCCGGGATTGGAGGGGTCAATGAAGGTAATTCGAATGCCTAGGTATGCAAAATAACGGAAACAAGCTAAGACAATGTACAAGCTAAAAATAAGCACGCTTAAGCCTGAAGGATCGTACCTTGGCAAGATGGGTGCCGATAAAAAAGTTGCTGAAATTCGTATGAAACCAAAAATGACCAAGCCTAGTTCAAGCCAAGTAAAAAGCCGCATAAATTCGTTGCTAGACAAGGCCTTTGGCAGCTTGAATCTACACACAACATAGTTGGTGATGAAGATGCATGTTAAGGAACTCGTAAAGAGCCAAACGATCGTTTGGATGGCGAATTGATCACGCATTAATTCGATCAGCAGTGCCATTAAAGCCACTGCCGTCATCGCAAAGAAAAACCATTTCTTTTCAATTTTTCTTGTCAACGATGCAACACTGAAAAAGACTGCAATTTCTGCGGCGATGTTGCAGAAATTTGGAATGGCCGTCCAGATCGGTTCGTTAACAATTAGTTTTCTGTTGATCAAAAAAATCACAATGCAGGTGATGCCCATGCACAGTTCAGAAAAAAGAAAATAGACGGCTGAGTCATCCATTTTTTTTCTAAATGAGTTGTACAAAAT
>JBEDKR010000164.1:0-5328 GCA_041172005.1 Pseudomonadota bacterium | reverse complement strand
GCCATGGTGACCCAGAAGGTTTTCCAGGCGGCGTCAGCGATGGGCCCTGAAAACTCCACCAGTGCTTGCGCAATTTTGGTGGGCGCAGGAAAGATGAATTCGGGAATGGCGAACAGCACACACACCGCCTCCCACAAGGCGACCAGCAGTGCCAGCAAGATCAACGGCGACCAGCGCTCAAATTGTTTAGAACTCATCATGCTGCACCTGCCTTGGTTGCGGCGTCAGCCACGCCGGTGCTGCGAATCGCACCGATGTGACCACGCAGCTCGTGAACGATGTCTGAAAACTCTTTGGTGTAAGTCACTTCAAGGTCACGCGGACGCGGCAGATCAATCTCGCGCTTGACCACAAAGCGGCCCGGGCTCTTGCTCATGACATACACGGTGTCGGCCAAAAAGACCGACTCGCGCAAGTCGTGGGTGACCAAAATGACGTTGAACCGCTGCTCAGTCCAGAGGTCGCGCAAAATGCACCACAGCTCTTCGCGGGTGAAGGCGTCAAGGGCGCCAAAAGGCTCGTCAAGGAGCAGCATTTTGGGCTCATGAATCAAAGCCCGGCAAATGCTCACGCGCTGCTGCATGCCGCCTGAGAGTTGCCATGGGAATTTATCTTCATAGCCAGCGAGTCCGACTTTTTGCAGCAGCTTGCGGGCGCGCTCTTCGTATTCTTTGCGCTTAGCTTTGAAGTTGCTGCGAAAAGGTTCGACGATTTCAAGCGGCAACAACACGTTGTCGACTGTGGTGCGCCAAGGCAGCAGCGACGGTGCTTGAAACGCCATGCCGGAAATTTTCAGCGGGCCGGTGACCGGTGCGCCATCGATCGTGATACGGCCCTTAGACGGCATTTTCAAGCCGGTCGTGAGCTTCATGAAGGTCGATTTACCGCAGCCCGACGGGCCGACGATGGCGATGAATTCGCCTTGGCGGACTTGCAGGTCAATGGCTTCTACGGCGAAGTTTTGCTGGGCCAGCAGTTCTTCGTTGTAAGCCAGCCAAACGTCCTGGAAGTCGACAAAGCTGGTCGGTGTGGTGGATGAATTCAAAATGGGGTGTCCAGTTAAACCACGGGCCAGCATTTATCAATAAATGCTGGCCCGCAGAAGAGCGAAGAAGTTGTCCGCTTTCAGCGCTTGGCTGGCAGCACGTTCAGTTCCGCGACGCTGGGCAGCATGCTGCCGTTCCAGACGGCGTCTGCATTGACGCGGGTCTTGGTGCCAAAGGCGTCAGAGACTTGCGACGCCATCAGTGACAGGCGGGGTGCTTTGAGCTGGCCAAAACCTTCGGCGCGTGCATCAGGGCTGTTGATGACGGTGTCAATCGCGAGCTGCAGGCGACGCGTTTCGAGGGCGACGTTGATGATGCCGTCGCGGGCTTTGACGTCGTTGATGGCGGCGGCTGGGTTGGCCATCACGTCTTTCGCGCCTTTGGCGAAAGCCTGCAGGAAGGCCTTGATGGCGGCTGGATTTTCTTTGATCAGCTTAGGTGAAGCGATGATGACGTTGCCATACATCTTCACACCGTTGTCGGCATACGGCAGGATGGCGACGTCTTCGGCTTTGACGCCGCGCGCTTCAAGGTTCAGCAAAGAGGTGAAGGTGAAGCCGGTGATGGCGTCCACATCGCCACGGGCCAGCATGGTTTCACGCAGGGGTGGGTCCATGGTGACCCATTGCACGCTGCTGACGTTGTTGGCTTTGGCAAAAATCGGGAAAGCGCGGCGGCCTGCGTCAAAAACAGGTGCACCGAGTTTTTTGCCATTCAAATCAGCCGGCGTTTTGATACCGGTTTTTTTCAAGGACATGACCGAGGCCGGCGTGTTGTTGTAGACCACCATCACGGCGACGGGCTTGTTGGGCGCGTCCGGGTTGTTGGCGTGGAATTCCATCAGGGAGGCCAGATCGGCAAATCCCATGTCGTAAGTGCCTGACGCCACGCGGGTCACGGCACCGCCAGAACCGTTGCCGGCGTCGACCGTCACGTCGAGTTGCTTGGCCTTGAAATAGCCTTTGGCAACAGGCGTCAAAAAGAGGGCGGCTGGGCCTTCGAAGCGCCAGTCGAGCTGGAACTTGATGGGGGTGTTCTGGGCTTGGGCAACGCCGAATGTCAAGACAGCGGCCAAGGCTGCGGCGGTTTTAAGGAAAGTGCGCGTTTTCATGGTGTTTCCAAAGTGAAAAGTAATGACTTCGATGTGGAGCAATATGTGTGCCAATTCCAAGGGCAGTCGCCGGTTTGGAATGCCGTATTTTCAGTCATCACGCGCCTAGAGCCGGCCGGCCCAGCAGAGAAATTCTCCGGATTTACCCTGCCAGCAGGCCGGCAACCATGTTCTAGGACTTCGCCTTGTCAGTGCGCGTCAGCCTGGGCCGCAGCCCGCTTCACAGCCTCTTCGTCATCCTTGGCGCCATTGAAGAAGAGGTTCAGCAGCACGGCGCTGATGGACGCCAGCAAGATGCCTGACTCAATCAGTGGATGCAGGTTGTGCGGCATCCACTGTTTGAAGTTGGGGGCGATCAGCGGGATCATGCCGATGCCAATCGAAACCGCCACCACCAGCGCATTGAAGCGGTTGTTCTTGAAATCAACGCCGCCCAGAATGCGAATGCCGGTTGCGGCCACCATGCCGAACATCACCAAGCCAGCACCGCCCAGCACAAAGGTCGGCAGTGACTCGATCAGCGCCGCCATTTTGGGCAATATGCCAAGCACGATCAAAATGACGCCGCCCGCCACGCAGACAAAGCGACTGCGCACGCCTGTTACTGCGACCAAGCCGACGTTTTGAGAAAAGCTGGTGTACGGGAAGGTGTTGAAAATACCGCCGATGAAGGTGCCTAAACCGTCCGTCCGCAAGCCGCGGGTGAGGGCGGCGCGATCGACTTTCCGGTCGGTCATTTCGCCGAGTGCCAGAAACATGCCGGTGGACTCGATCATCACCACGATCATCACCAAGGTCATGGTCAAAATCAAGATCGGGTCAAACACGGGAAAGCCGAACTGGAACGGCATCACCACATCGAACCAAGCGGCCTTGCCGACTTTGTCGAAGTTCATCAGGCCTAAAGTCGTTGCGACCACGCCGCCAATCACGATGCCAAGCAGAACCGAAATATTCGCCACAAAGCCCTTGGCCAGCTTGGCGATCAACAAGATGGACACCAGCACCAACGCGGCAATGCCCACACCTGTGAGGTCGGCGTATTTGGGGTTTGGCACGGTGGCCACCAAGGCCAGGCCTTTGGGGGCTGCTGGCGCAGCAGCGCCGGCAGCTGCGGTGGTGTCAGCCAGCCATTTGGCGTGCTCGGGGTTGACGATGCTCGGTGCTGTTGGGCCGAACGGGTTGCCAAAAATCCAGTTGATGCCAATCCGCATCAGGCTGATGCCAATGACCGCAATGATGGTGCCGGTGACCACTGGCGGGAAAAACCGCAGCATGCGGCTGACCAGCGGCGCGATCAGTATGGAGATCAAGCCCGCGCCAATGATGGCGCCAAAAATCAATTGCGCGCCTGCGGCGCCCGGCGTGTTGTTGGCCATCGCCACCATCGGCGCAACGGAAGCAAAGGTCACCCCCATCATGACCGGCAAACGGATGCCAAACCATTGGGTGGTGCCCAAGGATTGAATCAAGGTCACGATGCCGCAGCAAAACAAGTCTGCCGAGATCAACATGGCGACTTGTTCGGGGCTGAGTTTGAGGGCGCGGCCAACGATCAATGGCACGGCCACTGCACCGGCGTACATCACCAGCACATGCTGCAGGCCGAGCGCTGCTAGCTTGCCAGTGGGTAGTTTTTCGTCGACGGGGTGAACGGCCCCATTGGGGCTGATGGATGCTGAATTGGCCATGGCGGACTCCATTGCTGTTGAATTGTGTGCCAAAGTGTATACACCTTATCCATGCAAAAAATCAGCAGAAACCCCGATGTCAGGACATCTCAGCCCAGCAAATCGTGCAGACTTCTGGCCACCACTTTGGTCGCTCGGCGCAGATCTTCAAGGTCAAGCCGTTCGTCGGCCCGCTTGGCATGCGACTCCAGCACGGTGCGCGGTCCGGCGCCATACAGCACGCCGGGAATACCAGCCTCACCGAAGATGCGCACGTCGGTGTAGAGCGGGGTGCCGCAAGCTGGAATCGGTTCGTTGAAGATGGCGCTGGCGTTGCGCTGCAAGGCCTCTGCCAGCGGCTTGTGGCCCGGCAGCGGTTTCAAGGCCTTTGACAACAACATACGCCTCACATCGACATGAATGCCTTCGTCAGCGCGGCCTTGGTTGAAGTCTGCCACTGCGCCGGCTATGACGGCGCGGATGCTGGCTTCCACCGCCACCGGGTCTTCCTCGGGAATCATGCGGCGGTCTAGTTTGATCACAACCTTGCCAGGCACCACATTGGTGTTGGTGCCGCCTGAGATAAAGCCGACATTCAGGTACGGGTGCGTGATGCCCTCGACCTTGGAGGTGATGCTTTGGTAAAGCGTGTTTTGTGCGAAGAGTGCCGTCAAGATCCGGTTGGCACCTTGCAGCGCGTCAATGCCGGTGTGCGGCACGGCGGCGTGCGCCATCTTGCCGTGCACCGTCAGTTCCATTTGCAGGCAGCCGTTGTGCGCGGTGATCACTTGGTAGCTGAAGCCGGCAGCAATCACCAAGTCTGGCTTGATGATTTTGTGCTGCAGCAACCAAGCCGGACCGACTTCGCCGCCAAACTCTTCGTCGTAGGTGAAGATCAATTCAATGCCGCCCTGCGTTGGCTTGGCCACAGCCTCCAGCGCACGCACAGCAAAAGTGAAGGTTGAAAAATCGCATTTGCTCACGGCTGCAGCGCGGCCGTAAATTTTGCCATTTTCAATCTCGCCGCCATAGGGTTTTTTAGTCCAGCCTTCGCCCGGTGGCACCACGTCACCGTGCGCATTCAAGGCGATGGTGCGGCCGCCATCACCGTAGTGCCGGCGCGCCACCAGATTGGTGATGCTTTCAAGTCCGGCGGCTTCAACTTCTGCTTGTGGGACTTCATGTTTCTCAATCGGCAAGCCCATGGCTTCAATCAGCTCGGCAGCGCGCAGCGCGTGCGGCGTGTTGTTGCCCGGTGGGGTGTCGGTCGGCACCTGGATCAAGGCTTGCAGAAAACGCGTCTGCTCGTCAAAGTGGGCGTCAACCCAAGCGTCTATTTTTTCGTAGGTGGTGGTCATGGTGTGCAGTGTTTTTTAGTTGGAATCGAGATGGGTCAGCAGATGCATGAAGGCATCAATCGTCAATTGCATGTCGTCGCTGGTGCTGGACTCCAGCGGGTTGTGGCTGATGCCGGAGTTCTGACCGCGTACAAACAGCATGG
>JBEDKR010000163.1:0-5333 GCA_041172005.1 Pseudomonadota bacterium | reverse complement strand
GTTAAGAACACTGATACCGCGGCAAAAAAGCAGAGCACCGGCAGCGGCGTGGTGCTGGGTGACGGCCAAGTCGTGACCAACTGCCATGTCATCAAAAATGCAAAAGTGCTCAGCGTACGCACCATGAACAAAGAGTACCCGGCAAGCCTTCAATACGCTGATTGGCCCCGCGACCTCTGCTCCCTCCATGTCGCAGGTCTGGACGTCCCCACCGTCTTGTTAGGCAATTCAAAAACACTCAAAGTCGGCGCCAAGGTTTATGCACTCGGGACACCCAAAGGGCTCGCCCTGACGCTTTCAGACGGCATCGTTTCCGGCTTCCGGGAACGCAAAGGCGGTCGCTTTATCCAGACCACCGCAGCCATCTCGCGCGGGTCGAGTGGTGGCGGTTTATTTGATGAAAATGGTGCTCTGATCGGGTTGACCACTTTTTTCATGGCCGATGGGCAAAACCTGAATTTCGCCCTGCCCATTGAGTGGGTGAATGAGTTGGCGCAGCGCAGCACACTGGACCCCCTTCTTGATCCACTGGCCGCGATTGCGCCGCCCGTATCGCAGTGGCAGAGCAAGTCCAAAGAGCTTGAAGTCAACAACGATTGGGTGGCTTTGCTTGAACACAGTGACCAATGGACCACCGCTGAAGCAGACAACGACGACGCATGGAGAAGCCGCGGCATGGCCTTGTACAAAACAGGCCAGACCAACCAGTCCATTGAGGCTTGGGTAAAGGCCGTCCGCCACAACCCCGATGATGCCGATGTGTGGCTTCTTTTAGGTGCGGCACACGCACGGGCCGGCCGCAGCGCGCAAGCCATCAAAGCCTATCAGCATGCATTGAGCCTTGATCCCAAAGATGCCGCCGGCTGGTACAGCTTGGGCGAGCTTTACGAACAATCAGGGCAGCGCAGCAAAGTCAGAAACGTTTACAAAGAACTCAAGAAATTGGACTCGGTACGTGCAGAACAATTTTTCAGCAAAGTGGTCCTACCCTGAGGCGCTCAGTCTTGAGCAGGCGTCAACTACACCAGCGCATCGGTGATGCCCAAAACGTGAATCGCAATGACGGTCAACAAGCCCGCCATGATCAGGTAGTAGGCGGTCGGAATGATCGTCATCCGAAGCACTTGGCCCTCACGCCCCAGCAGCCCGACGGTGGCCGACGCTGCCACCACGTTGTGAATCGCGATCATGTTGCCGGCAGCTGCACCCACAGCCTGCGCAGCCACTAGCATTGCGCCAGACACAGCGATCAAATGCGCCGTGTCAAACTGAAACTGCGCCATCATCAAGTTAGACACTGTGTTGGACCCTGCAATGAAGGCGCCCAGTGCGCCAACCGTCGGCGCGAAAAATGGATAGACACTGCCCACGCTGCTGGCGACCAGCTCAGCCATGGCGCGTGGCATCGACGGCAAATCGCCTAGGTTGACGCCGGAGTTGATCAAGATTCGGACCATCGGAATCGTGAAGATCAGCACAAAGCCGGCCCCCAGCAAAGTCCGCGACGACTCGCTGACAGCCGCCTTGAGCTGTGAAAATTGCATACGCTGCAAGACGAAGGTAGCCAGCACCACTATCACCATGATGCCGCCCGGCAGGTAGAGAAACTCGATGCTGCCGGACAAACCGGTCTCACCCAAGATGTTGTTCCAGCTCAGCACAAGATTGTTCAAAAAGAAAGCCTTGAGGTCTGCATTGACGCGCGACAAGACCAACAGACCCGCCAGCAACAGGTAGGGCAACCAAGCCAAGCCGACCGACATCGGCGCTTTGGATGACAACTCCTCTAGCTTGATCTCGATGCTGCCCATCCATTGAACTGGCCACTCTTTGGCATCGGCAAAGTCCCATGATTTTTTGGGGAGTAAAAAGCCAGCCTTAGCCGCTGGCACCACAATGAGCAAACCCACCAATGCACCCAGCATGGACGGGAATTCAGGGCCTAAGAAGACGCCTGCGGCTGCATACGGAATCACAAAGGCAAGGCCCGCAAACAGCGCAAAGGGTGCAATCGCTAACCCTTCACTCCAAGACTTGTTGCGACCAAAAAAGCGTGTCAGCATCACGCACATGAAGAGCGGCATGACAATGCCGATCACCGCATGCATGATCGCCACTTCGGAGGTGATCAGGCGGTAAAACAACTCCCAATCAGAACCTCTGGCGATCAATTGTTCAGAAATTCCAGCCTTGTCTAGTCCACCCGATACCCCCACCACGATCGGTGTGCCGACCGCACCGAACGACACCGGTGTGGACTGAACCATCATGCCCAGCATCACCGCGCCCAGCGCCGGAAAGCCCAGCGCCACCAGCAACGGTGCGGCGACGGCAGCAGGTGTTCCAAAGCCTGATGCGCCCTCGATAAAGCAGCCGAACAACCACGCCACAATCACGACCTGAACGCGGCGGTCAGGGCTGATATTGGAAAAACCTCCGCGTATGGCCTTGATCGCACCAGAATGTTTCAGCGTGTTCAGCAACAAGATCGCACCGAAAATAATCCAGAGAATAGAGCCGGTCAATACCAAGCCCTGAAGCCCGGAGGCCATGACACGGTTGACGGACATGTCCCAGGCCAACAAGGCAATCAAGATGGTGACCAGCAAGACCACCGGCATCGCACGTTTAGCTGGCCAATTACAGCCAACGAGCAATACGGCCGCCAGCACCAAAGGAGCAAAAGCCAATAGAGAAAGCAATGTCTGGCTCATGCCGGGGTCCTTCGGTTAAACGTTATTGATGCGGCTGCAAGTTCAGGAACACTCGTGGATGGCATGAAGACTGCCCACTTAGCCGCAGTTTGTGCCTGCACTTGCAGTGAAACACAAAGAGTTAAAGGACTATACAAGTAAATACTTTTGAATTTATTTTTTGTTGCAATCACTCAGCGCATGCATTTGATCAAGTTGATTTATATCGACTGATTACACTGGTCTTAATGAGCCAGTCCCTGCCTCCACATCTCACCCATGACCACCTCACCGCCTATTTTTGGAGTGGTGATGTGATCCGTAGTCGGCGTGTCAGTGATGTCGTTCTGACGGGCATCGTCGACATCCCTGCGTCGCCGACGAGGCTGGTAGCAGACTGGAAACGAGACATCTCGTTGCGCTTAGAACTAGAGCCTGGGGACGTTGAGTCTCTGCCTTTGGCGCGAGCGCGCATGCGCTGGCCGGACTACAAACATTGCGTGCAGTCAGCATCGGACTGGACGCACACGCGGGGTCTGCACGATGTGTTGGCCACCTGTGACCTTGCCCTGATGGCCTGCCGCGGCGCAAGGTATCACCATGACGCCGCGCAGTATGGTGGCGCGGCCTTTTGCAATCTCTTCCTGAGCGAGGACAAAGGTCTCGACTTGCATTTTCCTGCAACAGGTCACCGAACTCCCTTGGTCAGAGGGACTGTGGTGATCTTCGACACCGGCCAGCCTCATGCCGTTATTGACCGTCGCAGCACTGGTTTTAACGCGAGCGACTTCCCGCCAGAAAAAGATTGCACGCAAGTCTTTCTGACGTGGGAACTACCGATTGAAAACACCGACGTTGCACGCGCGCTGAGCGTCGACTTCGACACAGACCCTTCGACCGCGTTGCAGCTGAGTGAGGAACAAGTCTGGCTGAACGGCGCACGGGCAGTTGTCTGCCCTGAATCAGGGCGCTGGGGTACGGCCGATAAATTAAAGATGCATCATGGGGTTGGCTAAAAACCTTGCGCTGACCGCCCGAAAACTTCAACCCCATTCTGATCGCGATTTTGGTGGCGATGCAGTGGTTGAGAGATTCCTTGCATTGCTTGAACAACGCTTTGTCCAGCCAACCACAGAGTCGCCCTCTTGAATCTTGGATGGCATCACACCACAGGCATTGCGCCAACCTGAAAAGACCTTGATAATTTTGAGCTATGAGACTACAGATAGCCTTGCTCAACCTACAACGAGCGACACAACAGACCCTCCGGCTTCACGTTGTGCCCAACGCACGCATTGCTGGCTTGACTGCCCGTAGCATCGACACTATTACCGATTCTTTGAGGCGCAGGGGCGCGGCACTGGTGGTTCAGTATGAACATGCATGACACAGCTGAAGCGGTGAATTTCCGCCGGATCCCCGGCTTACTGTTGGCCGCCACCCTGAGCCTGCCTGCATACGCATTGACGCCATCCAGGGTCGACATGGGCGACTTCAGCATCGACACCACCGAAGTCACGATTGGCCAGTTCGTAAGCTATGCCGACAGCCGGCAACTCAAGACCGCTGCTGAAAAAAATGGCTACGGCATGGAATACGGTGCAGGCTGGGAAAAGCGGAATGGCTGGAGCGTCCGGTTTCCCAATGGCATGCGCGGCGCGCCTGATGAGCCTGCTGTCCATCTCAGTTGGTATGAAGCGAACGCCTACTGCCAAGCTGCAGGCGGGAGCCTACCTACACGGGCGCAATGGTCACGGGCGGCTTACACCGAACAAAGACGCAACCCGCCACCACCATTCGTGAACGGACGCACTTATGTCTACCCAACAGGTGACACGCCGGCCGGCGCCAATACCGTTGGGACGCAAGATGGCTGGGCGAGACATGCGCCGGTCGGCCAAACCGCGATGGGCGTCAACGGTTTGTACGACATGGGTGCCAACGTATGGGAATGGCTGGCCGATGCCAGCGGCGACGATCGCCTGACCGCAGGTGGATCCTGGTGGTACGACACAGCAAAAATGAAAGCCGACGGCATGCAGTTCAAGTCGGCGGCGTTTTATGTGGTGTATGTTGGATTTCGCTGCGCTTATTCGAAGTGAAATGAAGCTAAGCACCATCTGAACACGTTCTAGCGCTGGGGCACCACTAGGCACTCTCCCAATTCAATAGACAGCTTGGCAGAATTTGACGCCGACACTTACAACAAACCGGGCCAGATATGGCCTAAATGGTTTTTTGAAAAGCGACTTACGAAACGGATGAAGTACCCGATCGGGAAATATTGATTGCGCGAAGCGAAGATTTTGATGGTAATTTACCGAACGGGTAATTTACAAGAGCATGCAACCCATTAGATCTCCCCAACAACTCGGCGAAGCACTTCGCGCCTCCCGCAAGCTACTCGGACTGACGCAACCGCAGTTAGCGCTGGCAGCAGGCGTCGGCGTGCGTTTCATTGTGGATCTTGAAGCGGGCAAGCCCACCCTGCGACTTGAAAACATTTTGCGAGTCATTGACGCTTTGGGCGGAGAGATCCAACTGAGCGGATTGCCAACCGCGGCCCCCATAGTTCTGTCCGAGGTCAACGACCATGGCGCATGAGCTGGATGTCTGGTTATTCGCAGATCACGCTGGAAC